>DBCA01000024.1:21926-22118 GCA_002292805.1 Caryophanales bacterium UBA970 | reverse complement strand
AGGACTATTTCGTAGTTCATCAATCTCATCTTATCAAGTTTTTCCTTAAATAAGAAATATTTTTACGATATAGTCTTACTTTCCTTGAGTAACCCATTGAATGGATAAGAAATAAAAAACCCTTATCTTTCATGAATTAATTCATCAATCATAAGGGTAATTTTAAATTTTTGGAGCAGGTGACGGGAATCG
>DBCA01000024.1:18995-21859 GCA_002292805.1 Caryophanales bacterium UBA970 | reverse complement strand
TCTACCACTGAACTACACCTGCAAAAGGCAACGAAATTATCTTACCATAGTTGTGATTGTAAGAAAATCTCGTTTATTTAAACTAGGATTTTAGTAAGTTTTCTAAAGCGGTTAAAGCATGAAATCCGGGCTTTTTATAAGTTTGTTTTCCTGCAGAAAAAACCATCATGGTAGGGATAGACATAATTCCATGCGCTTCTGCTAAATCTACATTTTGGTCAACATTGACTTTTAAAATGATTGAATCCGGTTGCTTTTTAGAAAAATCATCAAGCACCGGTGCTTGCATTTTGCATGGCCCACACCAATCCGCATAAAAATCGACAATCACTTTTCCTTTTGAAGTTTGAATAACATCATTAAATTCCTTCACGGTGGTAATATTCTTGATCATCTTGTTTCCTCCCTTGATGACATTATTGAATCCATGTGGTCAATAAGTAAATTCCATACAATCCAATGAAATGAAGTGGATAGTAAGCGTAACTAAACAATTGAAACCAGCTAGGTGGGTTACCCTTGTCACCTCGATAATAATAAATGAAGTAACTGGCAAACACCGCGTAGGTTTGAGCTCCGACAAAGCGGGTTAGATAGTTCGCTAATAAATCACCACTTGGCATTCCTTGATTTACTAGTAACTCCATTATATACCAAACCACATGCATCATTATTAATGCAACACTCGTCAATACATAGTTATGTTCAGCACAATGATTCAACCGTAAAAGCGTCGTCAATTTTTGCTGAATTCCTTTTGAATAAGTAAAGAAGAAGACCAACATCATGATTAGTCCATAAAGACCATAATCTGCTCTTAAAAAGTTAGGTACGCTTGACTCAAAACTTGTCCATATGACATAAGCAATGGGTAAGAATCCAAGCGGTTTGATTAACCATGATTTTTCTTTCAATAAAATCATCGCCAAGGCGGCCAAGGATAAGTCGACAAATATGTTTCCTGCCAAAGCATTGATGTTTACTTGTTCTAAGACAAACATCGATAGGCCAATCAACCATGCCATCGCAAAAAGTTTTGAAAAGTAACGGTAACGATGTTTGGTTCGATAAATTCCTTCAGCAATCATAAAAGCAAACAAAGGGAATGCAAGTCTACCAATTAATCTAGCAATAATATATAACGTATCAATCGTGTTGTTATTCGTGTAAGGATAAAGAACCAGCACGCCAAAATGATCGATGGTCATCGTGATTAAAGCAATCCATTTTAATTGATAAGCAGTGAAATTTCTTCTCATCATGGTTAAAGACTCGAACTCAATTCAGGGGATATTAGAATACTCATGACAGATAAAAGGTTATTAAAGATATGCGTTGCCATGGCCACCTGAAGTCCAAAGCGATCGTAGAGAAAACAAAACCAAGCTCCAGCGACTAAATAGATAGGTAAATTAAATAACTCATTGGTTAAATTCGTCGCGGTAAAATCAAAATGGATGAATCCAAAAATAGTCAATGTCGCAAGATAGGCAACCCATTTGTTTCGTCCTTTTAAATACTGAAACAATCCTAATCGATAAGTCCATTCTTCCACGATGGGGCCAAGAAACCCAAACGTCATTAATGAAATGATGGGAGAATCTTTGACGAGCCTAACGATGGCGGCCTGATTTTGGTTATCTTCCAGTTGAATGCCTAAGGCATCGTAAAGCGATACCAACCCAAAAGATGTCAAAAGAATTGCAAAGGTAAAAGGCAAACCTAACCACCATTGTCCTGAAAATAACGCAGGAATGAAGGTGGTTCGTAAATAAGGCCAAATTAAGATCATACCGATCATGAACAAAGTGAGATATGTCAGTGAATTTACATAACTAAAAAATAGATCACTATTTAAGAAAATGTCAATTTCTTCAAGGGGTAGAATAAGAGGTACGATGAATCCAAAAAGAGCACTAAAAAAAATGGCGAAAACAAGTAGCCCAATCCAACCCAAAAAAAACAACAATAATTGCTTGTTTTTATCGATTTGAAAGGGTTGCGGTTGTATATCCAAATTCATGTATAAATATATCTTTTTATTATGATAGCATATCAATATCATATAAAATGATAAAGGAAACCCCATTAGGAGGTTAGCTATGTTAACAACATTTATTTTTGGAATCAATCCAACACAAATTGCCCAATATTTAGATTACGCATTGTATGGCATCTTCGGCATGGTCGCTTTAGGATTTGTTTTTGGTTTCATTCGTGGAGTTTGGAGAGAAGGATTTCGCTTAATATTTGTTGGTGGATTGGTGGTCTTTTCTGTCTTATTCACCCGTCAGCTGGTCGATCTCTTCATGGATTTTGATGTTTCCTCGCTAACTGCAAGCGCCGGATTTGCTTCCATTTCCTTAAACATAAATGCATCCCCAATCATTGTCTCGGTGACGACACCATACGAAACAATTTATAATTTACTTGAACAATCCTTACTCGCTTTTGGCTTTTTTATTACCCCCGCGATTGCTGACTTGGTCATCGGATTAACGTTAGTTATCTTAAGATATGTGCTCTTTATTGTCTTAGCAATCATCATCTTTTTATTGGGTGAATCCGTCGCTGCGGTTTTATACTTTCTCCCTTTTCGGTTTTTTATTCCCCGTCATTTTCGAAAAAAAGTTAAGTTGCGATTACTTGGTGGCGTTGCTGGGGCCTTGAAAATGGTGCTTGTGTTAACGATGTTTTTATCACCATTTACATCCTTAATCAATTCTGTAACAACATCGTTTAGAGACTTCGATGAGCAATATGGTGACCAAATTGATGCCGAGCTTTATCAAGAAATCATGTCTTTTGTTGACACGTATAATGATTCAACGTTTGCCCAAACGCTTTTTTCTTGGTCATTAACT
>DBCA01000024.1:3569-18972 GCA_002292805.1 Caryophanales bacterium UBA970 | reverse complement strand
TTAACTGATGATGGATTGAGTATTGATTCTGCGTTAATGGATTTTGTTTCTGGTCAGGATTTAGATGCCTATCGATTGACGTTAGCAAATGAATTGGGATCAGTGGTTGATATTGCTGCGACCTTGTTAGGAAGCGGTGCCATAGACAGTACCTTTACCACCATTGACACATCATTATTACTTTCAGAAGATTTAGTGACCAATCTCATCACCTCATTAACTGGGTCGGTTTTAATCATGAAGATTTTACCGATTGCCGTCACAATTGGATTAAATCTTGATGAAGTTTCCAGTTACTTAGATCCTTCATTAATTGATCTTGATGATTTGGTTTGGGAAGATGAACTTGGCTATCTAGGTGATATTTTTAATGGAGTGATTCGCTCTGGCATATTAACGCCAATTCTAAATGGCAATACGGATACTGCGTTTTTAATTGATACGATTTTCTCACCAACATCGCAACCAGAAATTAATCAAATTTTAGAAACAATCGACGAGTCACCATTCCTATCACAAGTGATTCCTGCTGTATTGTTCAAACTTGTAGAGGATGAACTTGCTGCTGGTGGTCCAGTTGGAGGCGTTGGGCTATCTACATTCTTACCTACGGAATGGGAAGAATACGAATCCATTCAATTTGGATCAGAATTAAATTTAATTTATGACTTGGTGTATGAATTAACATCTGAAGTGGATGGACTTTTTGACCTCCTCCTTCCAGCTCAAGATTCTCCACAGCCTCTGGGTCGTAAACAAGTGGATGAACCAGCAACACCATCCATTATTGATTTATTAAGTGAGCATTTAGATTTGTTTGTTGAAGTCCTAATCGGTGAAGTCAATACCGTTGGTGAACCGATCAATAACAACCCAACCACAGGTAAATCCATCAATCGCCAATCGTTGTTAGATTCTGATTTGATCATGAATGCGCTTCCTGCAATCGTGGAAAATTTATTGTTACCAACCTTAACCAGTGTTGCCGGAGAAAGCTTTGATGATACGAGTTTAAATCAATTAATTGAAGATTTTAACAGCGGAGATGTAGGAGATGTTCGACTTGATTATAAAGCTGAATTTGGTGGGATTTTTAGTATTCTTGACGCTGTCATTAGCAATGAAACATTAATTGGCCTGCTTGAACCGGAACCAGGTGAGACGCTAGACATTTTAGGCTTAATCGAAGATGGTGAATTTCGCAAAGGATTAAAAACCGATTTAATTCCTGCCCTTGATCGCTCGCAAATCATTTTTGCTGTCGTTCCAGGCATTTTAGAATCAACGCTCACGGGAGCAGGATTAGATGATTTCCTCGGCTTACTCTCCCTGACCAGTGCAGATTTGAATTTTGAATTTACAAGCTTATCTAGAGAGTTGATTATTGTTATCGATATGCTTGGTTATGCTTTTAATGTGCTTGACGCAAGTAGTGATTTATTGAATCAATTTCCAACCATCGCGTATGACCTTATAGGCTTATTGGACAACATCTACTTGTCTGACATCATCAATAAAAATCCAATCACGAATAATAAAACCACGAACTATAATCAAATGATCAAAGGGATTTTTACCCTTGTTGAAGGTATTGGTATTGATGAAGACGATATCGATGTTGGCTTTAATCAGGTCGTTCCAGTCGGGCAAGAAAATGGATGGACAACAACCTTTATTGACACCAACAACAATGACAAACTTGATTCGCTTGACACGGTTTCCTATGCCGGGGAAAATTATCAACTGGTCAACTTTTTAAAGACCGCTTTAGAATCTGGATTATTGGAAATTTCTGGGGATATCTTTGCCGCCCTTGATGACTTAACTACGGGCAGTGAAGATGTTGATGATCCTAACGTGGCCACTTTATATAAAATTTTCGCCTATGCCGATCGCTCTGAGATTATTGCCGCATCCTTTGGCGGTATTCTTGATAGTTTGTTTGGGGCAACCGGTGGATTGCTCGATTCAGATTTAGGAACCTCATTTAGAAATGTGACGTCTTGGACAGAAGAAGGGTCTAATTTGATGTACTTAGTCAAACAGTTGACTAATTTTGCTGATGGTTTAGAGAACATTGATTTCCTCAATTCAGATGTATCGATGATTGAAGAACTTTTACAAGGATTAGCCGCATCACAAATCTTTATCAAACCTAACGGAGACTATGTTTTTCCAGATTTCTTATTAGACCAACTTACCGGTATTGCTGATCTTGCCACCTATTTTGAAGATCCTTCTCCTTATCAATCGACTTGGGATGACAATCCTGCAGATAATTTTAATATTGTTACTGACGATTTTTACGCCATCAGTAATCAAGTGTCAACCCGAGCCAATTGGTATGGTGTGAAAACGATGATTACCGATGGAGATGGTGATCCGATTCTTAATGTCAATGGAGATCTCCAATATGAATTTGTTGGTGGTGAATTAGAAAACATCGTTGGATTTATTGCAGAATTACAATCCGTTTCGATTGCTGATCTGACGTCTGGAACTGGATTAAGCGGTGAAACGATTTCTGATGTGTTGCTCGCACTTAATAATGCATCCTCATTACGTGTGCTTGTGTATAACGTCTATGATTCAATCTTTGGTGGTTCGAATTTCGATATAGGTTCATTATCTTTATCAGATACAAATACCTTTGTATTTTTAGAATTAAATCAAGCTGGTCGAGCCCAACAAATTCAAGCAACCGCAGATTTGTTAGATACGATTAGCGACATGGGACTTGATGGCGGTGGTTCATTTGACATTGCTGGTTTTGATGAATCTACCATCCTTGTCGTGGGTGATTTATTGACCATTCTTCATGATGCAGCTTTATTTAACTCGTTCAAATTAGGTCGTTCACGTCTTAATGGTGACTTAACCGTCTTTGAACAAGCCTATCAATTTTTATTGACGACGGCGACATTAGACACCTTTATTTATGATGGACTGAATGAGGCGCAAAGAGTGATCGCACTGTATCAAGATATGACGGCGCTTGATAATAATTTTGGCACCGATAACCCCGATGACTGGGATGGACTCGATGGCGAAATTCAACGCTTTGTGGATATCATGGTGTCGTTTGTAAACACTGGTATCGACTTCACGAACTTTGGTGGCGATGCGATTGGTGATTTATTGAATACAGAAGTTGGTTTGGGTAAAGTGGAAGATCTATTACTATCCATGAATGAATCCATAATTATTTCACCGGCCATTGGCAACTTGTTTGGCAATGTATTTGGCTCCGATGCCTTTGATATCGGCGGCTTAACCATGAGTGATGCCAACACGAATTACTTCAACCAACAACCTCTCAAATCAGCGCGAGCAACAGAAATTAGTTTAATTCTCGATATTTATTGGGACATTAACAATATCGGTATCACCGGTGGTGCTGCTTTTTCTGCCGATCTTATTGATCCATTGTTGTTTGATGCCTTGCTCAATAAAATGCATGATTCCAATGTCTTTAATTCGTTTAAAACTGGAAATAGTTATGTATTGGATGATTTAACCATCTTTGAACAAACCGTGAGAATGATCTTAAATTCATCTACCCTTGATACGTTTATCTATGATGAACCGATCAGTGCGAATCGATTACTTTTACTTCAAGATGACATTGCTGCTTTAGAGAATAATTTTGGTGTTGGTTTAACGGATGATGATTGGACTGGTGTCAATGGTGAAATCAATAACATTATTGGGATTCTTGAGTCCTTTAAAGAAACCAATATCGATTTCACGAACTTTGGTGGGGATGCAATTGGCGACTTATTGAATACAGAAGTTGGTTTGAATAAAGTTGAAAATTTATTATTATCGATGAATGATTCAACGTTAGTTGCTCCTTCCATTGGTAACCTTTTTGGTAATATCTTTGATTCTGACTCATTCAACATCAATGGCTTAACGATGAGTGATGCTAATACGCCTTTCTTTAACGAAGAAGCCAATCGTGAAACACGAGGAGTGGAAATTAGTTTAATCTTAGATATTTACACGGACATCAATTCTATTGGTTTGTCTGGTGGCGCTGCTTTTTCATCCGATTTAATCCATCCGATTCTCTTTGATGATCTTCTGAAGAAAATGCATTCATCCAATGTCTTTAATTCCTTTAAACTAGGAAACAGCTATGTCAGCGAAGATTTAACCATCTTTGAACAAACCGTGAGAATGATCTTAAATACATCTACGATTGACACCTTTGTATACGATGGCGAAATTAATTCTGCTCGATTAGGCTTTCTCCAAGAGGACATGAGTGTAATGGTCAACAACTTTGGAAATCTCAGTATCACCGATGATTGGGCTGGTGAAACAGGCGAAATTTCTAAGATTGTTGCAATCTTATCAGCGTTTAAAAATCTCGATCTTGATTTTAGTTCATTCTCTGGACCGGGGTCTTCAGAAAGTTTAGCAAGTTTAATTGATACCCCTGCTGGTTTAACAAAAATTGAAAACTTGCTTTTGGCGATGAACGATTCGCTCATCGTTTATCCCGCCATTCCTAATTTATTTTCTAACATGTTAGCCGGTGGGGATTTTTCTTCCATTGGTGTGAATTTCGCAATGGCAAACTTTCGTTATCGTGGGAATAGAAACAATCCGATTAGTCCATTAGTTGATGACATTTATCTTCCTTATGAACCGACAGAAATTTCGGCAATTTTATCGATTTTCTCCGACGTGAAAGTAGTGGGTAATCGAAGTTACGGATCGATTAAGGATTTATCTGATGAAGGCATTGATGACATGGCTAACTTGGTCACGGATTTATATGAGTCTCAAGTGTTTCACCAAACTGGACCCGCGACGTCATTGGCCACGGATTTAACCATTTTTGAACAAATGATGGCCAAGATGTTTAAAGACACTGGAATGGCTGCGCTTGCTTATGATGCCAATCGTTTAGCGGATGCGCCGTTTGGTAATGCAAATGCCAAAGCGGACCACTTGGTGTTAAACTTCTCCACCTTATTCCCTGTCAACAACACCACGCATTTAACCGATGGGTGGTTGAATGATGGGGCTCAAGTTGGCGAAATTACAGCGTTCTTTAGAATTTTCAAAGAATTTAAAGTTGCTTTGCCAAATCTAGAAAGCGCATCCTCGATTGATCCAGGCGCATTATCACCTACCTCAATTGGGCGAATCATGGCGGCCTTAAATTATTCTTCCTTAACCTCCGATGCGGTTAAAAAGATGGTTCAAGACGCCTTTGAAAGTATTGAGTTTGGTACCTATACAGAAGATAACGAAACCTATGAATTGACCCCAGTTGAGTTTTTACTTGAAGATATCGATGTCATGGATTATAGCGTCCTCCCTGGAACTGCCACCCGAGTTGGGTTGATTCGTGGTTTATTGGTTGGTTTTTACGATGAAGGGGATGAAGCATACATTTCAATTAGTGGTGGCTTTAATGTCACAAGTTTCTTAAATGATGGAGGATCTCTGTTCCCCTTGGTTAATTTGCTATCAAAATCAAACATATTTGGTAATCATGCAACCAATATTCTTAACCCATCTGCAAGTCAAACAGGATTGACTCCTTTTAATGTCACGACCCCAGGTAGTTTTAAAACCCGGGCCCTCACATTCTATAATTTTTTAAATACAGCGAATGTTGGAAAGTATTTTAATTATCTAACCACCTTACCAACTGACAAAGAAGCCAAAGTGATTCGGGTTGAAAATATTTTTAGTGGCGATTTTGATGAACCATTTGAAGCCAATCGCTTAGACTCATTTATTGCGACGATTTCTGGATTTACTAATGTTTCTAATGCAGCCAACCTCGATGAATTTAGCGCGGAAATGCGTTCCTTGATTGAGTTAACGTATACGGCAACCGGTCACACGATTACCGATCGCGCCTTCATGGTTTCTGAATTATCGGCAGGATTCTTTACTGATATTTTTAAGAATGAATATGTCTTGGTTGAAGATACTGAAGCTCCATACTTTGGTGACGCCAGTAATCCATTAAAACAATTAAATTTCTATGATGCTAATTTTGATTTAACCAATGATTTCCAACTCTTAAATCCAATTGAGGCAGATGGCATTGAAGGGGCTTTGGAATTTTTATCAGCGATCAAAGGAATTTCAAACCCACCAAGTTCAACCGACGTGACTGCCATGGAATCAGCGTTGATTAAGATGGGTTCACGAGCTAACCTCCTTGTTCCTGGAGGTCCTTATCCTATTGCGACTGACTTCACGACTTGGTCTGATGCAAAAATTAGTCAAATTGCTCAGTTATTTTACGGGGCTAGAATTGTGACAAATACAGGTTTTGACGGTTTGTCGGCATTGATCATCACCATGACGACCCCAAACCCAATTACCAATCCAAGCGGCATTCTAACCATTCTAAGTCAACAACCATATGAAGATGATTTTGTCTTTGAAATTGAGGCGGAAAAAATCACTTACGCTTTTGGTGCCTAAAGGCGATGAAAACCTTTGAAGTTAATTCGCGCTCAACGTTAAAAAAAACGATTGCGATTATGTCTAGTAAAGGTGGGGTGGGCAAAAGCACAGTCACCGCTTTGCTTGCAACCCATTTAACTCGACTAGGAAATAGAGTTGGCATTTTAGATGCAGACATCATTGGACCTACCATCTCAAAGTTATTTGCCATCACAGATAAAATCGTTGGCCAAGATGGTTTGATCTTACCTGTGGTCACCTCATTAGGGATTAAGTTAATATCTTCACAGCTTTTATTATCAACACAAGATGAACCCATCGTCTGGCGTTCTCCGCTTGTCCTTGATTTGATTCGGCAATTTTATGTTGATGTGATTTGGGGAGAACTTGACTATTTATTGATTGATTTACCACCTGGAACAGGAGATGTAGCAATGACGGTGTTAGAAAGTCTTCACGTCGATGAAATCATCATGGTGACCACCCCACAAGAAATTGTTCAAAGTATTGTCAGTAAAGGCATCCAAATGGCCGATATTGTCAAAAAACCAATCAAAGGCATCATCGAAAACTACAGTTATTTTGTCTGTGATCAATGTGATAAGAAGCATTCATTTTTTCAAACATCATCGGATTTACCAATCTGGGAAAAATATAAGATTCCTCTGTTGGCAAGATTACCCCTGCAATCAGATTTACCTAGTTTGATTGACCATGGTAAAATTGAACAAGTATCAATGATTGACATTGAAGCAATGCTTCAACATTGGAAGGATTGATTATGGATTCAAAAGAATACATCACAAGAAGAGAAAAATTATTTCAGCACATCATGGAGCAATCCATTGTTATTTTATATTCAGGTGGGCTTATCAAATCAAGCGCGGATGCTACGTTCCCATTTGTTGTGAATAAAAACTTCTTTTACTTAACAGGCATTGAGCAAGAAAATAGTATTTTGGTAATGTTAAAAACCCCAACCACCGTCAAAACATATTTATTTATTGATGAAATTGATGAAACAAAAACACGGTGGGTTGGCAAGAAACTTGATGTCGAAACTGCCACGAAGACCAGTGGCGTTCATGATATTTTCATGATGTCCATGATTGATACAAGACTTAAAGAAATGTTATTGGATACCAACGGATACGGCAAAGTGACTCACGCCTACCTCGACTTGGAAAAGAATAACGTGATGGATGGTCATTTAAAAACAACGGAACGTTCTGCCGAAGACTTAAAGAAACAATATCCAGCATTAACGATTGAAAATGCTTATCCCATGTTAACGAAACTTCGTATGATTAAATCGCCAAAAGAAGTTGAGGCCATTCGTGTTGCCATCAAGGGAACTGCGTATGGGTTACAAAGTATCCGTAAACATTTAAAACCAGGATTGTTCGAACATCAAATCGAGGGTTTATTCCAATACGCGATTAAAGAGTACGGGAATATGGGTTTGGCGTTTGAAACCATTATTGCCAGTGGTAAAAATGCCATCATTCTTCACTACCCAAACCCCAAAGATAAAATCGCAGATGGTGCTTTGGTCCTTTGTGATCTAGGCGCGACCAATGGTCAGTACCGAGGTGATATTACCAGGACGTATCCAGCGAACCGAAAATTTAATCCGTTACAAAAACAAATCTATGAAACCGTGTTAAAAGCTAATCAATTGATTATTCAAATGGCAAAACCAGGATTAAAAATTGTTGATTTACAACAAGCGTGCTTAAAGTTTTTAGCAGATGCTGCTGTCAAAGAGGGTTGGATAAAAAAGGCGGAAGACATAGGTAAAATCTACTATCACAACGTCGGTCACCATTTAGGATTAGATACCCACGATCCAATTGCGCGTGATATTCCTTTAGAACCAGGGTGTGTGATCACGGTTGAACCAGGCTTATACATCAAAGAATTAGGGATTGGTATTCGCATTGAAGATAACATTTTAATCACGGAAAAAGGTTGTGAAAATCTCTCCGTCGATATTCCTAAAACCATTGAAGAAATCGAAAATTAACCTTCAACTTCGCGGAAACAAGACCCGCCAGTAAATTCGCGAATCAATGAGTTAGATGGAATCCATTTTTCATCAATATCAACAAAGTATTTGAGCATTCTGATTAATCGTTCTGCCGTTGGAAAATAAATTGACTCTTTATCAATGGAACTCAAGACTGGAATCGCATATCGTTTCATCACACATAATTCATAAGGCAAAAAAGAGTTATAAACATAATCAGCTTCTTCTTGGGTTTTATAAATCCAAGTAAATTCTCCGCGTCGTACAGAAGGCCACATGTCAATGGTTTGCTCTGCTGGAGATCCGCGATATTTTTTATCTCTGACCATGCGCCTTAATAATCGTAAATCCGTTAAACTCATGGGATTATGATCATCGTAATTAATTTGGGATTGTGGAGAGATATAAATTTTATATTTTTGAGTTTTTGGCACCACGGAGGTTAAGGCATCATTGAGCGCGTGGATACCTTCAATAATGATTAATGTATCTTCTTGGATTTTTAACTTTTTAGGTTTTTCCAATGCTGAATCAAATTTGCTATTTGGTAATTGGACTTCTTCCCCATTGATTAATTGGGCAAGGTGTTCATTAAACAGTGAAAGATTTAACGCATGGATGCTTTCAAGGTCTGGTTTTCCGTCGCTATCTTTTGGTGCTTGATCTTTGGGTAAATAATAATCGTCGATTGAAATACGAATCGGTTGAAAGCCGCGTGACATGAGTTCGATTCTTAACCGATTGGCAAACGTGGTTTTACCCGAAGAGGACGGCCCTGCAATACAAATAAGGCGTAGGTTATCTCGTCGATGTTCAATGGCTTCACCTAATTCCACTAACATTCGGGAATGCTTTGCCTCACATAAGTTGATGAAATCAACCACCCGATCTTCCGTCACAAATTTATTGATACGTGCAACCGAGTCTGCTTGGGTAATCGCCGACCATGCATGAGCTTCCTTTAATGTTTGGCCGAAAATCGGGGCATCTTCAAAGGGGGGGATTTGTCCCTTTGTCTCAGAGCGAGGGTACTGAATGATGATGCCAGGAGGGTAATAAATTAATTTCCAATCTTTAATAAATCCACTAGAAAGAGCCATCATTCCGTGCATGTAATTGATGTAATCACCGCTACGATAAAAATGAACAGTTTTTTCAGGTCGATATTGAAGAATCTCTAATTTATCCTTAAAATCAAGTTTTTGATAGTTTGCAATTGCTTCATCTTTATTGACGATGGTTCTTTCAAAAGGTAAATTCAATTGAACTAAACTTTTTAATTGAGCTTCTAGCTTTTGAACAAAAGAAGGATCGATTTTTTTCGGATTGATAAATTCCATGAATATTGAACGTGAAATGTGATAAGAAAAACGAAAACGATATAAAGGATTGAGTTGATGAACAGCCATGGCCAGAAGATAACGTAATGTTGTTTCGTAGGTCCTAACCGCATCTTGTTGAAGAATGGTTAAAAATTCAATGGTCGCGTCAAAATAAACTTCATAATTTAAGTCACGAATTCGATGATTTACTTTCGCACATAAAAATTGATGGTTCTTGGAAAGCAAAGACTTTAACGAAACTTTTTCTTCAAAGGTTCTTTCTTGATTCAGATAGTGAAGTTTGAATGCCATGATGACCCCTTGTTTACTTGATGAGGTAAACATTCAATTATAAACGATTATGATCAAAAAACGACGAATGGGTTTTAACCTTTAGCTATCTTCAGCAATTTAAGTTAATTGACCTCGGATGAGACGGAGACATAATCGACCATCAAGGCTCGGAAACGTTGAATATTATAAAAAGCTTGATTAGAGGAAATCCGATGAATTCTTTCCTCACCATTCAAAATAAATAGCGTTGGAGTTGAAAAACCTTCAGGAAAATAATTTGGAAATTCCTCTTGAAACATCGATAAATGATGCAAATGCTCAAGGGTATCTAAATAGTAAACCATCGCTTTTGATGTCGCGATCCAATCTAATAATACTGGTTGAAATTGTATGCAACTTGAACAAGTCGGATTTCCTACGTATAACAAATATGGATCATTCTCATTAGATAATTCAATCAAATCCTCTAAATCAATACGGGTGGTCAATGCCTCCATTGAAATAGGGGTTGGTGGGGATGTGAGCAGAAGTGGATTCATCGCAATAATGGTTGCATTAGCATTGATTTGGCAACCAACAAGGACAGTGGATAAGACCAGTAAAATAGTTCTTCGTAATGTTAAAGTCATAACAAAATTATATCATTGGCGATTGGATTTATACGTTATATGTTTATAATGGAAAAGAGGTACTTATCAAATGAATGTATGGCATGATGTATCAAAAAAAAGAATTAATCCTGAAAAATTCTTAGCTTGTATTGAAATTTCCAAAGGTTCAAAAAACAAGTATGAGATGGACAAAGAAACCGGAGCACTTATCCTTGATCGAGTGTTATTCACCTCAACTCACTACCCACAAAATTATGGGTTTATCCCTAAGACCTATGCTGGTGATTTAGATCCTTTGGATGTCCTCGTCCTTTGCTCAGAATCTATTCAACCACTCGCGTTGGTTGAGTGCTATCCCATTGGCGTGTTTAAGATGATCGATAATGGCACTGTGGATGAAAAAATCATTGCCATCTCAGTTTCTGATCCAGTGTTTAGCTCGTATAAAGATCTTAAAGATATTCCAGACCATGTTTTTAATGAAATGAGACATTTTTTTCAAGTGTATAAAATGCTTGAAGGTAAGGATACTTTTGTCTCTCAAGTTGAAGGCAAAGATGTTGCGATTGATATCATTAAAAGTAGCATCAAATCTTATGAGGAACATTTCGAAGGTTAATTTCGATGAATCACATCGTCTTATTCCATCCTGAAATTCCTCAAAACACCGGAAACATCATGCGGACAGCGATGGCAACGGAGTCCAAACTTCATATCATTGGGCCCTTACCATTCACCTTGAATGATGAAACCATTAAACGAACCGGCCTTGATTATCGAGAACACGTCCATTATCACTACTATGATTCGTACCAAGATTTTATGAATAAAAATCATCACCCCGTTCTTCATTGCTTGACTCGTTATGGGGATAAAATATATACAGACATCACTGTAAAAAATAAAGTAGAAGAGATCTATCTTATGTTTGGTTCAGAGACAAGTGGTTTAACCCCAGAAATCATGAAACAACATCAACAACATTTATACCGGATTCCTATGAGCATCCTAGCAAGAAGTTTAAACGTATCCAATACTGTCGCCTTGGTGATCTATGAAATTCTACGTCAGCAACAATTTTCAGGATTAGCCACCAAAGAAGTTTTAAAAGGTGAACACTTCCTTAAAGACAAATTAAATCAGTAGCGCTTTACCATGGTTAGCAGTTGATTTGCCCAATCTGGATTGGCATGAACCTTAATTTTTTTTGCGTCTTTGACAATCACTTGTCCTAGCTGAGTGGTTCGTTTTAATGATCCTACTTTTGCATACGTCACTTCACCTGATATTTTTTTAGCTAAGGCAAGGACAAGCTGAGCACCTTTGATGATGGCGTCGTGATCAAAAGTTGCCTGATGAACGATTAAATGGCTTCCAGGTTCCCCATGTATATGCATAAAAATATCACTTTTTTTGGCGATGGAGAAAGTTAGAAAGTCATTTTGCTTTGAATTTTTTCCAAAGGAGAACTTTACGTTTTGATCGATGATGAAGTAGGGAGATTGATGACTAATTTGAATTGGTTTTGGTTTGATGCCACTAATGACATGTTCTTGAATTAAAAACGATTGGACCAATTCAAGGTCATTCCAGGTTGGTTTGGTCACCAAGTTAAGATGATATAAATAAGCTTCAATATTCTCTTGGTTTTGTTTTAGTTGTTGGTTAACTTCTTTCACGCCTTGTTTGGCTTTTTTGATCAAACGATAGAGATGATTGACCCCATCATAATTGCATTTAAACGTGAGGTTAGGTTTAGCAAGACGAAAAGGATTAGGATAATCCGACCAAGGTAAATTTGGTTCTGTCTGGATTGCTTCAGCGATGTCTTGATAATGAAGATTATCTTGATGGTTTTTCAGGTCTTTTTCTAATGCAGCATGACGCTTAACTATTTTTTGATAATGTGACTTCATCATGGAATGATATTCTTTTGCCAAGAAATTTAAATGAAGTGTAGTGATATCTAACGAGGCATCTAACTTAAATCTCGACGCCTTAGGATGGATTGCCTCTTTTGGTTGCCATCCAAGGATAGAATCAAAGATAGGGATATCATGTTTTAATAGCGTCAGTCTTGGTGCATAAGGTGCCAATTGAATACGTAAGATTAAAGGTTCTTTTAGTGACGCTTCTTGTGAGCTGGATAATCGTATATTCAATCGAGCATAATCATCCACATTCGCTTCCATTATGATTACATCGTGAAGATGTTGATCCAATCCATGAGGGACCATATTTTTGAATGAATCATTTTTTTCTAAAAGCGTCTGAATGTGCATACGAGGATTGACATTATCAAGACTAATCACCCAACCCAGTTCTGGTTTATGATTCAATAAAAGAATCCAATCATGATTAGGAAATAAGTAGATGTGTTGAATTTTCTTTCCGATCAATGTGGCGGTAAAGTTTACTGGTAAAATCGCGGATAAATCCATAAAAAAAGTATAGCATAAACGATGCTTTGATTGACTTTTAGCTCCATTCATATGATAATTTTTCAAAGCTTATGAAGCCAGGATTATTAATTATATTAAGTGGTCCCTCCGGCGTTGGAAAAGGAACCATTCGAAAACGCATCATGGAAGACGAAAGTCTTCAACTTTCATATTCTGTTTCGATGACGACTCGATCAAAACGAACAGGAGAAATCAATGGCAAAGATTATTTCTTTGTGGATCAACCAACCTTTCAGTCTGCCATTGACCAAAACAATTTATTGGAATGGGCTGAATTTGTAGGTAATCGTTATGGAACGCCTAAGGCTGAAGTTCAACAATTACGTAGTTTAGGCAAAAACGTCTTATTAGAAATAGAAATCAACGGGGCCAAACAAGTCATTGCTAAAACCATGGGTCCAGGTTTGGTGACGATCTTTTTAATGCCTCCTTCGTTTGAGGCTCTTGAAGCAAGAATTAGAAAACGAAAAACTGAATCAGAATCAATCATTCAAGAACGATTAGAAAAAGCAAAAAGAGAAATGAATCTGCACCATGATTATCAATATCTTGTGATCAATGATAATCTTGAACGCGCGGCAGATCAGATTAAACAAATCATTAAAGAAAGAATGCAATCCATGCACCCATGAAGACCTATATTTTAGAGGTCTATATCGAACATCAGTTACAACAACTTAATCGCCCATTTACATATCTTTATCATGGCGTATCGATTCCACAACGAGGAATACGTGTTCGCGTTCCCTTTCATCAACAATCCTTAATTGGATATGTCACCAAAGTAACTGAAACCAAGGATGTTGAAAGTTTAAAAGCGAAGAGTCCTTTTCTAATTTCAGATATTGACTCATTACTCGATGAGACCCCAATTTTATCCGAAGAGCTATTGTTATTGGTCGATCACCAAGCAACCCAATATTTTTCCTCAAAAATTGCCATGCTACAAGCGATGCTTCCACCTTCTTTATTTCCATCCAAAAGAGGGTTAAAAGGACCTAAAATCGCCTATGAATCTTGGTTGAAGATCCATCCCACTAACCCACTACCTTCGATGAACGGAAGACAACTTGGTTGGTGGCAAATGGTTGAAAATCAAACACGGATTCGCTTGCACGACATCAAAAGTAAAGCGGCGATTAGTTATTTAACTGAATCAGGTTTGGCATCGATTGAAAAAGATGAAAAAAGAAGATTCGTTTTTAATTCCCTCAACGTTGAAAATAGACCGACATTGACAGGACAACAAAAACAAGTCATTGATGAATTTAATCAATCAAAAGCCCTGGTATATTTACTCGAAGGCGTGACTGGTAGTGGCAAGACGGAAGTTTATCTTAACCTTTCTGAGACCATGATTTCCTCTAACAAATCCGTGTTAATGATTGTTCCAGAGATTGCCTTAACACCCTTGATGATGAGTTATTATCGTCAACGATTTGGAGAAAAAGTTGCTATCCTACATTCTGGCCTAACACCTGCAGAAAAATTTGATGAGTATCGTCGAATTTTAAATGGACAAGCTGTGGTAGTGGTTGGCGCAAGATCAGCAGTTTTTGCCCCATTACAACATCTTGGTTTAATTATTCTTGATGAAGAACATTCAGAAACCTATAAGCAAGACAATGCTCCACACTACCACGCTCGAGAGATAGCCCTTTGGAGAAGTCAGTATCACCAATGTAAGCTTCTGATGGGAACGGCAACACCCTCTTTAGAATCAAAAGCTCGGGCTCAAAAAGGTCTATATCAACTCCTTAGCTTGCCTCATCGAATTCACGATCAACATATGCCTAAGACAACGATTATTGATATGACAGACACTAAGCAATTATCTCGAGACAACTCCTTGTTTTCTCAAGCATTGTTAAAAGGAATTGCCGATCGCTTATCTAAAAAACAACAAGTCATCCTGCTTGTGAATCGCCGAGGTTATGCCCAAAGTGTTATTTGTCGCTCATGTCAACATTTATTTGTTTGCCCAGACTGCCAAGTCCCACTTGCATACCACTCGAAAATTGATAGTTTAAAATGCCACTATTGCGATGTCATTGAAACCCTTCCTAAACAATGCCCATCATGCCAATCTCATCAATTGATGAAACAAGGTTTTGGAACCGAACAAGTGGTGAGTATTTTAGAAAAACTATTTCCTCAAGCAAACGTGGGTCGACTTGATGCAGACATGACTGGATTAAGAAGTTCAATTACAGAGACCTTAAAGGAAGTCCAAGATGGTTT
>DBCA01000024.1:2525-3559 GCA_002292805.1 Caryophanales bacterium UBA970 | reverse complement strand
TGGAACACAAATGGTTGCCAAAGGTCATGATTTTCCTAATGTTACCCTTGTTGGCGTAATGCTTGCAGATTTAGGTTTACATGTACCGCATTATCGAGCCTCAGAAAGAACCTTCCAATTGATTGCCCAAGTGGTTGGAAGAACGGGGAGAGGTCCTCAGTCTGGAGAGGCCATCATTCAAACCACGATGCCTGAACATTACTCAATCGTCTTAGGTAGTCAACAAAACTATCAACAATTTTATCTTCGAGAAATGAAAGAGCGAAAGATCCTTCAATACCCGCCATACACGTATCTAGCAAGATTTGAATTATCGTCTCGCGATCAGGACATGGTTGATGAAGTTGCTTTGGAATTACACCAATTACTTGTTGATCAATTAGAGTCGATTGCTATGGTGATAGGACCGAATATACCTTACCCAGAATATTTTGCAGGTCTGTTCCGCAGAAGGATTCTTATCAAGTATAAAGACTATGCACAGTTATATGCTCGATTAAATTCAATTTATGAACTACTCGTGTTAAAAAAACAAGTGAAAATAAATTTCAATATAGACCCTTATGACCATTAGGTCTTTTCGTATCATTTTTAACCTATTTAGTTTAAAATAAAACAAGTATGAGGTTGACGGATGCACATTGAAATTTTTGGACTAGATAAATATGTGGTTGCTACGCTTAGTGAACAACTCCATTTACCACTGATCAAGTTAACAAAAGTAAACGAAAAGGATCTCTTCTTTTCTGTCTTTGAAAGCATGATTTTTCATCGAGGTGTTGATCAAAATGCTTGGCATACGGTTATTCGAATTTTCCTTGTTGAGACTGACATGAAATATCAAGAAGAATTGAAAGCATTATTTATTGAGGCATTAAAAGATCAAACCATTCATCTTCACTTTGAATTTTATCCTCAGTCAAAACAAAATATTCATCATGTAATCAGAGAAGACTATCCATTGTTTGTCTCTGAATCTAACGCTGTCAAAATTGAAGAAGTAGAACCAACACCTCAAGAAATTTTTCACGGCC
>DBCA01000024.1:0-2508 GCA_002292805.1 Caryophanales bacterium UBA970 | reverse complement strand
AGGTAAAGAAAAAGAATTGGATTCAATGATACAACCTACCAAAAAGAAAAAACCATCGTAATGAGTACCATCCATCCCCATGAATGAATTACTTATTGTAGGCAATGTTTTAACAAAGATTATCGATCAGCATCAAAGTTTTTCTGATGCACTCAAAGAAGGTGTCCAAGAAGCGAATGCCACCTCATCTCAAGGATTGATTCGCTCATTAACAAGCTGTGAGCTTCATCATCATCGTTTGTTGGAACATGTGGTGAATCGCTTCGTGAATCACTTAGACCCTAAGGATAAATTAATTCTACAAGCTGCCATTGGTAATAATGTATTTGTCAAAAGATTACCTCATGATCAAGTCATGGTTTTTCTCACTCATTTTTTATCGGAAAGAAATGTTGTCAAAACATCCATGGATGAATTGCTTTCGCTTGCTTCACCTGGGAAAAATTTAATTGATCCTCTCATCAAAGAAAATTCAATCTCTTACTTAGGCATTAAATTCAATACTCCTGAATGGTTGGTATTGATGTGGATCAAACACTTTGGATTAACCATTACCTTAAAAATATTATCCACAAACAACAAACCGGTTTTACAAGCATGCCGAGTGAATACGCTAAAAACCACCACAAATAAATTATTAAAGCAGTTTTCAGACCTCACGGAAACCCCAGTTGAAGATACGGTCATTTATCAAGGGAAAGCCCCTTTAAAAAATCACCCAGCTTATATGCAAAATTTAATTTTTCAACAACGACTGGCAGTGACAGACATTGTTAAACAATTTAGTTTTGATAATGTGAAAGGTGAAATGCTTTTGGTTGAAACACGTCCGCAAGCTTTGTATTTAGAACTTCCTGTGTATACCGAACAAAAAATTAGAATCAATATTGTCACCAATGCGATTGAAAGAAAACTTGCGATGCAAAAGTCTCTCCATTCATTTCAACTTTCTAACATTGCCTTATATGAATCTGAACCTAAAGGTTTAATCACCTATCTTTCGAAAAAACAAGACGTTGTTTTAGTGGTTCCCCAATGTTCTAAATTTGATTTAATCAGATCTTTACCTGATTTTTTCATTCACTTTAAACAAGAAGATCTTGATGGTTTAATTGTTTCTCAGAAACAAGCCCTTTTTGAATCAAGTCAGTTTGTTGAGGAACGTGGCTTATTATTCTATGGGGTTAACACGATGAATCAAAAAGAAGGTAAATTGTTGATTGAAGAATTTTTACTGCAACAACCTCAATTCAAACTGATTCAAGAATTCCAATACTTCCCGTTTGATAAATTCAATACAGCGCTGTATGTAGCAGCGATGAGAAAGAGTAAATAGTTATGGAAAGCATCTTTGGGCAAACCCTTTCACAATTAGAAAACACCCTTGAATCTTGGAATCAAAAATCTTTTTACGCCAGTGTCATTTATGATTGGATATATGAAAAGAAGATTCGCTCATTTCAAGCGATGACAAATATTAGTTTAACCTTACGTGAACAACTAGAAAAAAACTTTCATTTCCAATTGCCCTCGATTCATGTTCGCCGAGACTCGATTGATAAAACCGTCAAACTACTTTTAAAGTTGGAAGATGGATTCTTAATCGAAGCTGTTTTAATGCGCTATAACTACGGTAATGTCATTTGTGTGACCACGCAAGTTGGTTGTAACATCGGATGTTCTTTCTGTGCTTCCGGGTTACTCAAACGCCAACGGAATTTAACGGCTGGTGAAATGATTAGTCAAATTGTTGTTATGAATGATTTATTGGATGCAGAAGGTAAAAAGCAACGGGTCAGTCATATAGTTGCCATGGGAACAGGCGAACCATTTGATAACTATGAACATGTGATGAACTTCATTCGGATAGCCAATCACAATAAAGCCTTATCCATTGGTGCTCGTCATATTACCGTTTCCACATCGGGCTTTCCTGAAAAAATTAAGGAATATGGCCGTGAACCTTTACAAATTAACCTTGCGGTTTCCTTGCATGCTCCTACGAATGAAATTCGAACAAGGCTCATGAAAATCAATCAAGCATTTCCTTTGGAAAAGTTAATGCCAGCGATCAAAGATTATCAAGCGAACTCAGGAAGAAGAATCACTTTTGAATATATTCTCATTGAAGGGATTAACGACCAACTTGAACAAGCAGATCAACTTGCTGAACTCGTGAAGGATATTTTCTGTTATATCAATTTGATTCCTTATAACGCTGTCATGGAAAATGAATATCGCCGTCCCCATCCGCAAGCGGTGAATGCATTCATGAGCCGGTTAATTGAATTGGGTGTCAATGCCACTGTCCGTAAAGAATTCGGTCATGATATCGAAGCAGCCTGTGGTCAATTAAGAGCTAAACACAAAAATGAAGAAACGCGGTAGTTTTGCATTTAATTCAGATATTGGAAAGGTGAGAACCACCAACGAAGATCAAGTGGTGGCTCTGATTAACCGCCACCAAGATATTTTGCTTGCAGTTGCCGATGGAATGGGCGGACATGC
>DBCA01000056.1 GCA_002292805.1 Caryophanales bacterium UBA970 | reverse complement strand
AACCATGATGGTTGTTAAGGTAGTTAAAAATAGTTTTTTAAAGTTCATGATAAGTTGCCTCCACTTGTCAGACAATCTAAAAGAGTTAACAATTTAGTAATATGTTAGCGGTTACATTTATTTTTGTCAATATGGTATATAAAAACTGATATCAAGTCATATTCGTTCATCATTAAGTCAGCAAAACGAAATCATGTCTTGAAATTGATTTGTGATAAGATATTTTTAGGTAAAAACTATGCCAAAAAGAACGAATTATATCTCCTGGGATGAATATTTTATGGGTATTGCGGTCAATTCTGCGATGCGGAGTAAAGATCCTTCTACCCAAGTAGGGGCCTGTATTGTTAATTCAATGAACAAAGTGGTCTCGATTGGGTATAACGGGATGCCCTCTGGTGTGGATGATGATCAAGTTTCTTGGGAACCTAAAGAGGGTCTAGAAAGTAAGTATCTATATGTCGCCCATGCAGAACTCAATGCGATTCTGAATGCAAAAGATGGATCAGCATTACAAAACACCAAAATCTTTGTGACCTTATTTCCATGCAATGAATGTGCCAAGGCGATCATTCAATCTGGGATTAAAGAAGTCGTCTATCAAGAAGATAAGTATAAAGATTCCATTAGTTCACTCGCTGCAAAAAAATTATTTGCCTTAGCCAAGGTCAAAACCACACAATATCAAGGTCGCCTCCCTCACATCAATTATCAATAAATGAAAAAAGAAAAAAATAAATTTGGATTAATTAAAGGATTTGCAAGACGGTTACTTTTGTTAACCCTTGTTTATTTAACGGTCATGGTCTCCATGTGGTCAACCCTCGCCCAATTCTTTAATGAAGGGGTTGGCTTTAACTGGGTCTTTTGGTTGGTGATCAGTTTAAGCATTCTCTTATGGATTGGCTTCATCGTATGGGTGGAATTATCCCAACTCAAACGGTATGGCCATGATTAAGGTTGAGCATCTAAGCTTTGCCTATGAAGACACCAAAAAAGTTTTAAACGATATCAGCTTGATGATTCCTCAAGGACAATACGTCGCTTTGATGGGTCACAATGGTTCTGGTAAATCCACGTTAGCAAAGTTACTCGCAGGATTACTCAACAATAAAACAGGCATCATCACCATCGATGGTGAGGTGTTAACGCCTTCAAGCATCAAAGAGATACGGAAAAAATTAGGCATCGTTTTTCAAAATCCTGATAATCAATTCATTGGGTCAACCGTCGCCGATGATCTTGCGTTTGGTTTAGAAAATCGCTTGGTTCCTCATGCCAAGATGCAAGCAATGATTGAAACCTATGCTGATCAAGTCGGGATGACATCTTTTCTTCATCAAGAACCTACCTCTTTATCAGGTGGGCAAAAGCAACGCGTGGCGATTGCTGGTGTGCTGGCCATGCAACCGAAAGTTTTGTTGCTAGATGAAGCCACGGCAATGTTAGACCCCCAAGGAAAAAAAGAAATTCGTGATTTGATTTTAGCCATTCGTAAACAATACCCAACGTTAACGATTTTAGCGATTACCCACGATGTGGAAGAAGCGGTGCTTGCCGATCAAGTCATGGTCCTCAACCAAGGCCAGTTAGCCTTTCACGGTTTACCAGATACCTTATTTAAAGATGTGAAGTTAGTGACGTCGTTGAAGTTAACCTTACCGTTTGTGTATCAACTCTTGGCCGCGTTTCCTAAGCACGCACCAAAACAAATCTATGATTTAAATGCATGGGCGGATGCGTTATGCCGATAAAACTTCATCACGTCTTTCATGTGTATTCGCCAAAGACACCTTTTCAATTTGAAGCATTACATGATGTATCTTTGGTGATTGAAGAACATAGTTTTACCGCGATCATTGGTCATACTGGGAGTGGGAAATCAACACTCATTCAACATCTGAATGCGTTGTTATTACCCACGTCTGGAAGTTTAGAAGTCAACGAGATCGTTATCCAGGCGAATCAATTACCGAAAGCAGTGAAAAAGATTCGTCAATACGCCGGCGTCGTCTTTCAATTTCCTGAAGCGCAACTCTTTGAAGAACATGTCATTGAGGATGTGATGTTTGGTCCGTTAAACTTTGGGAAAACAAAAGTTGAAGCCAAACAAGCTGCCCAACTCGCCTTACAACAAGTTGGCTTAAATGAGTCTTTTTATGATCGTTCCCCATTTGAATTATCAGGTGGCGAACGTCGCCGCGTCGCCATCGCCGGGATTTTGGCGATGCAACCTAAGGTGCTGATTTTGGATGAACCCACCGCTGGATTAGATCCAGTCGGGGCAGCGATGATGATGAGTTTATTCACCCAGTTACATCAACATGGGATGACGATCATCATTGTCACCCATGACATGGAATTGGTCTTGAAATATGCCAGTCACGTCAAGGTCATGGACCATGGAAAAGTGATCAAACAAACCACGCCTCAAGATTTATTTTATGGCAAGGATGCAAGCAAAGATTTCATCAAACCACCGCTTGTGCAATTGATTGAAGCATTAAGAAAAAAAGGCAAGACGATTGCCTCAACCCAAGAACAATCTTTAGCGGATTTGGTTCAAGGTTGGAAGGTGAGTTAATCATGCCAGCCATGACCCTTGGCCGTTACATGCCCTATGATTCGTTAATGCACCGTTTGGATCCACGCATCAAATTATTTGCGATGGTCACCATCATGGTGTCAATCTTTTTACGATTTGGATCGGTCTGGACTGATTTGGCGTTATATGGATTGATGTTTGTGTTTATCTTTATCCTGATGCGAATCACCAAGATTAAATTAAGTCAACTTTATCGCCAACTCAAACCTTTGTGGTTCATGCTTTTATTTTTATTGTTCATCAATTTACTTTTACCGAATACCCAAGACATCAGTACGTATTTCGATGCATGGGGCGTGAAGATTTACTATGCAGCGTTACTGCAAACCTTTTACATTGTCTTTCGTTTGGTGTTGATGATTGCCTTAACCTTGATCATCACCGCTTCGACAAGACCTCTAGATCTAACCTATGCGATTGAATGGTATTTGACACCTTGGAAGATCATTCGTTTTCCAAGTCATGAAGTGGCAATGACGATGAGCATTGCCTTGCGATTCATCCCAACATTACTAGAAGAAACGTATCGGATCATGAAAGCCCAAGCATCCCGTGGGGTTGATTTTGTTCACGGCAAACTCAAAGAAAAATTAAGAGCCATTATCTCCCTCATTGTTCCTTTATTCATCTCGGCGTTTCAACGCAGCGAAGAATTGGCCAATGCGATGGAAGCGCGTGGCTATGATCCGAGTGCGACCCGAACCCGTTACCGCGAACACACATGGCATCGTCGTGATTTCTTTGCGTTACTGATGGTGCTTGTCTACCTTGGTGGATTTATCTATTTATTGATGACTAGGTTTACCTTACCCTTATAACGTATGAAACAACGTCTGGTGGGACAACTCATGTTTAAAGGGACGACTTTTCAAGGTTGGCAAACCCAACAACAAGGTCAATCCGTGCAAGAGCATGTGGAAAAAACTCTTAGTCAAATCCTTAATCAACCCATTCAAGTCTATGGCGCGTCGCGAACCGATGCCGGAGTTCATGCGCGGGGATTTATGTTTCATGTGGACGCAATCACCACGATCCCAACCGCAAAAATCTTAACCGGATTTAATCGGATGATAGATCCTAATATTTACTTGGTTAGTTTAAAGAAAGTTCCTGCCACGTTTGAAGCTCGGTATCAGCATTCCAAAAAAACGTACACGTATCAAATCCTGATGGGAGAACGTGATCCGTTTTTACAAGACACAGTGATGCATGTCCCGCAGGCAATGTCGGTCAACAAGATTCGTGAAGCATTACCTTGTTTTTTAGGGGAACATGACTTTCGTAACTTCACGACCAAAAAAGAAGATGGCGCGGATTTTTTACGAACCATCTTTGCGTTTAAGTTAACTCAAGCAGGTCGCTTACTCAAGTTTACGATTGTTGGCAATGGGTTCATGACCTACATGGTGAGAATCATCATCGGAACATTGATTGCTTTAGGTCAAGAGAAAATATCCCTTGAAACCATCCAAGAATCCTTAGACAATAAAAGAAAGGGACCGCTGTCCTATAAAGCAGAACCACAAGGATTATGTTTAGAAAAGGTGCGTTATGAAAAATAAATTGGATTATTGTTATCATTCCCATACGATTCGCTGTGGGCACGCCTATGGCACGGATGAGGAGTATGTGAAAGCTGCCATCACGAATGGATTTAAGGTCATTGGTTTTTCTGATCACATTTTCTTTCCCGGCATTTCTCAACCTGGCATGCGCGGTGAGTATAGCCAACTCGAAGATTACAAACAAAGCGTGCTCCAATTAAAAAAACAATACGCGAAACAGATTCAAGTTCATTTAGGATTTGAAGCGGAATACTACCCAGTCTTTGATAAGTATTACCAAAGTTTAAAGGTAGACCATGGGTTTGAATATTTGATCTTAGGTCAGCATTTCCGTTTGGTCAATCATCGATTCCCGATTTATTATGCATCCGTGAAAGATCCAGCCTTGATACATGAATATGCTGATAGCATTGTTGCAGCGATGAAGACAGGTCTATTTTCTTACGTCGCCCATCCTGATCTTTATATGTTGGGATATGCCGGTGGTTGGGATGAACACGCCCAAGCGGTGGCCCACAAGATTGCCAAGGCATCGGTAACCTACAACATCCCCTTAGAACTTAATCTTGGCGGCATCAACGGTCGAGGCTTGATGATGATTCAAGGGGAATACCGGTATCCTTATCCTTATGAAGGATTTTGGAAAATTGCCAAAGAGCATGAAGTCACCACCATCATCGGTTTAGATGCCCATGCCCCCGATGCCTACCAAGGAAACAAGTATCAAATCTTGTTTGATATTGTCGATAAATACCAATTAAAGACCATCAACCGGCTTTATTTCAAGTGATATAATTTGAAAGATTTGAGGTAAGCAACATGGGCCGAGCATATCAAGTGAGAGCATCATCGATGGCAGCAACCGCCGCAAAACGGTCGGCTTTATTTATGCGTGCCTCCAGGGAAATTTATATGGCGGCGAAATCAGGAACCCCAGATCCAGAAAGCAACCTACCTTTACGTTCAGCGATTGATAAATACCGTGCCTTGAATGTCACCAGGGACGTCATCGAACGGGCGATAAAAAAAGCCGCGGGTGGGGAAGTGGAAGCTTACTACGCCGGTCGTTATGAGGCGTTTGGGCCAGGTGGATGTTACTTGGTCGTGGATACGTTAACCGATAACATCAACCGAGCGATTTCTGAAGTTCGCTCATCGATTACCAAACGCAATGGCAAAATGGGTTCGGTTTTATTTAACTTCACTGAATATGGCCAACTTGTCTTTTTAGGGCAGCAACAAGCGGTGGTAGAAGAACAACTCATTCTAGGGGATGTCGATGTTCAACACATTCACGTCAATGGTGATCAACTAGAAGTGTTGGTTGCTCCCACAAGCTTCGCTCAAGCAAAAAAAATTCTTGAAAGCATGGGGGTCCAATCTTTTATTGCCTCAGAAATCACCTTGATCCCGAATGACACGGTCACCCTAGAAGGTGAACATTTAGAACTTTTTAAACAATTATTAGATGTTTTGGATGAATTGCAGGATGTTCAAAACGTTTATCACAACGTTGAGCTAGAATGAGATAGTTTTCGTCTTTTTTCATTGACTTTTATAGGTTTGGTTAGTATTATTTATCTCGGCACTTTATTCGAGCATTTTTAAATTTGTTATTAGTAAAGCTGCAGCTCAGGAGGACGATTTATGCAACGTCAAACAACCCTTGCAAAACCTGCAAATGTATCTCACAAATGGTATCTCGTGGATGCCACTGGTTTACCTTTAGGTAGACTTGCTTCTAAAATTGCCCTTATTTTAATGGGTAAAAACAAAGCAACCTACACTCCTAACGTCGATGGTGGAGACTTTGTCATCATCATCAACGCTGAAAAAGTCGGTTTATCCGGCAATAAAGTGGAAAACAAGAAGTACTATAACAACTCCCAATACGTCGGTGGATTAAGAACCCGTACCGCTGGTGTGATGTTAAAAGAATTTCCTGAAGAAATGGTGGAACGTTCGATTGGTGGCATGTTACCTAAAGGTAAATTAGGTAAAGTTATTCATAGTAAATTGTTTGTTTATAAAGGTCCAAAACACGAACATGAAGCCCAAAAACCTGAAGTGTTAACCATTACCTTATAAGGAGAGTAATATGGCAACCAAGAAAAAAGAAGTGACCAAGTATTACGGCACAGGCCGTCGTAAATCCTCAAAAGCCCGCGTCTATTTAATGGATGGCAAAGGTTTGATTACGGTCAATGGTCGTCCAGTTGACGAATACATGCCATATGACACCTTGGTGATGGATTTAAAGCAACCACTCGTGATCTCCAACAATGCGGATAAGTTTGACGTTGAAGCAACCGTCGTTGGCGGTGGATTCACTGGCCAAGCTGGTGCGATCCGTTTAGGCATCGCCCGCGCCTTATTAGAATCAGGGACGGAAAGAAGTCCTTTAAAAATTGCCGGGATGTTAACCCGTAACCCACGCGTCAAAGAACGTAAAAAATACGGTCTTAAAGCTGCACGTCGCGCGCCACAATTCACCAAACGTTAATTCGTTTCTCTCACTTGGATTTTATATTCAAGTGTTAGGATATAGTCCTAGGTTTATCACACGTAGACCTAGACGATGGGCCGTTAGCTCAGTTGGTTAGAGCACGCCCCTGATAAGGGCGAGGTCGATAGTTCGAATCTATTACGGCCCACCATCAATGACATTAAAACTGTAGTGAAAGCTACAGTTTTATTCATAAAGGACTTATGATTCAAACCTTAAAAGATAAAATATTTTTAAAAAAATTCTTTGCCATCAGTTTCCCGGTCATGATTCAAATGCTGGTGTCTTTTTTTGTTTCCTTTATCGATAATGTCATGGTGGGCGGTATCTCGGATGATGTGGTTGGAGCGGTCTTCTCCGTCAATCAAATATCCTTTTTCTTCTTTGTCATTACTTATGGTTTACTTTCTGGTGCGTCGATTTATGTTCAACAGTTTTCCGGGGCAAAAGACGCCAAGCATTTACAACAATCAGTTCGTTATAAAATGTGGATTGGTATCTTATTTTTGCTTATCTTTATTCCCTTGATTTTATTTTTTGGTGAAGGCATTATTCGCTTCTATACCCGATCCAGCACAAATCAAGAGATCATTGTCGCTGAAGCGATGTTATATTTACCCATCATTGTTGCCTCGTACATTCCTTTGATGTTTGCGAATATCTACGGATCGACCTACCGCGAAATTGGGAAAACCAAACTCCCTGTTCTCATTAGTGTGATTTCTTTATTCATCAACGCGATCTTAAACTACGTATTTATTTACATTGTTCAAAATGGCATTATCGGGGTTGGCATTGCCACCCTCATCGCAAGACTGGTAGAAATGAGTTTCTTGATCTATATTTCCCATCGAAACAAAGAAACCTTTACCGTTGGTTTGTACAACGATTTAAGCGTAGAACCAAAACTTATTCAAGCGATTAACAAAAAAACCGTGGTGATGTTGGTGAATGAAACCTTGTGGGCGGGTGGGATTATCATGCAACAACTTGCGTTAGCGTCACGAACCAATGTCTTGTCCACATTATCGATTGTGTCAACCACCACAGAAATCTTTGGGATTATTTGGGCTGGTCTTGCCGTTGGGGTTGGGGTGATGCTTGGGACGACCTTAGGCGAAGGAAAGATTGAAGAAGCCAAAATCTTATCGAAAAAATTGATTTGGATGGGCATTATCATTTCCCTTGGACTAGGTTTCATGATGTTTTGGTTAGCCCCTGTGATTCCTCAATTGTGGAGTTCAGTGGATACCAATCAACAAGCCATGGCGACGTCCATCATCACCATTTACATGTTCTTGCTTCCCTTCTTTAGTATTGCCAATGTGACGTATCACACGCTTCGCTCAGGGGGGAAGACGACCCAAGCGTTGCTCCTAGATGGCACCGTGATGTGGTTACTCACGGTTCCTTTAGCGTGGATCCTTGCCACCTTCACCTCGATCCCGCTTGTTTTGCTATGGGCAAGTGTCCAATCGATTGATTTAGCGAAAGCAAGTTTTGGTCTATATCTGGTTGGCCGATACGATTGGGCGAAAAATCTCACCAATCCTTTCGAAAAAAAATCCCCGGCGATTACCCTTTCAAATTGAATTAGTCGACTTGGTTTGTTATCATTAAATCCGCGGACACTTAGCTCAGCTGGGAGAGCGTTTCCTTCACACGGAAGAGGTCACAGGTTCGATCCCTGTAGTGTCCACCATTGCCGTCATAGCTCAATTGGCAGAGCAATTGATTTGTAATCAATAGGTTGTAGGTTCGAGTCCTATTGACGGCACCACGTTGCCACTTGGGGATATGGCGAAATTGGCAGACGCGTTGGACTTAGAATCCAATGGGCAACCGTGCAGGTTCAAATCCTGTTATCCCCACCAATTTTTGAAAAAATGACTCAATCGAGATAACTATTATCTACTTTTATCATGAAAGTTCTACCGATGGTCTTCATGAATGAATAGATAAAAGACCCTTCAGAAAAGCAACGCATTCATCACCCTAACAACCAGCGATGAAATCGGTTAAGATATAAACAATGAGAACCTTTGGTTTCTTCATCGACCAGTCCATTGTGTTATGGATAAGCCTTGTCATCCTCGCGATTGTTTTGTGTTTATTTATTTTCATTGGCCTTATTTTAAGCATGGCCTTTTCAAGACGATTTGATTTTCATCCTCACCTTAAATATTTTAGGATTTCAGATTTTCCGGACATGGACATGGATCCAATTGAGTTTAAGAATCGCCGTGGGTATGTTCTTCGCGGTGGGTTTTATTACGATGACCAATTACAACCGCATCGAAAACTCATGGTGTTCTCCCACGGGATTGGACCCGGTCACCTCGCTTACACCCATCTCATTCATACCTTTGTTAAAAAAGGCTATGTGGTCTTTGCTTATGACAACATGGGTTGCGGTTTATCGGAAGGGAAATCCATTCGAGGGATTCCACAGGCGATCAGTGATTTACAAGATGCGTTGACGTATCTTGATAAGACAACCTATGCGAAGTTACCGAAAACCTTGATGGGTCATTCTTGGGGTGCTTACGCTGTGCTCAGAGCCTCACAGATGAAGGTGAAGATTGACAAGATCATTAGCATCGCTCCATTCAATGATGTCAGTGAGATGTTAGGTCGATACATTCCGTGGATTAAAACGTTTAAATTTTTTATTCATATCCATAACCTAATCATGTTTGGCCATCTTGCCAAGATGACCAGCTCGCAGTTGCTGGGGTCAACCACCACCAAGATCCTTTTGATTGCCGGTGAAAAAGATGATGATGTCCCTTTAAAAGGCAGCTACGATCTCTTCATGCAAACCAAGAATCCTTTAAGCCAGGTCTATTTGGCAAAAAATCACCGACATAATCCTTATCTGAGTTTTCGCGCGGAGACGTATGTGATTGATACGATTTTAAAAGGCACTGAAAAGTTAGCCAAAGAAAAAGATATTAATGTCTTGAACGCATTTTTTAATAGCCTCGATTATCAACTTGTTGGCGAACATGATCCTCTTATCATTGACTTGATAGAAAAGTTTTAAATTTATATACATTTTTTTGTAATAACTATACAATAAAGTCGAGGTAAAAAAATGGAAGGTAAATCATATTTTTTAAAGAAAAAAGGCGGGGTTATCCTGTTTGCTCTTTTGGCAGCTTTTTCTGGGGTGATAGGGATTGTGATTCAACAAAACGCCTATTCATTACCAAGTGGAGAAGCCCGCACCAGCAACATGGAAAAAGTTATCACCATTGAAGAGAATGGCGATGTTCGTTTTCAAGAAAATCTTACTCGGTATTTTTCCACCCGGGTGTTTTTCCAAGATATTTATTACACATCGGACCATGAAGATGTTCCGAAGAATGTATCCACACCTGCTTTTGACACCACGCAATTTGCAACCAACATGTATGACATGAATGATACGTTGATGATTGCCAGTGAAGGTGAAGCTGTCACGAGCAACTATCAAGGTAACAATCTCATCTTGGGATACTCCTGGGATCCAAATAGCCGAGATGAATTCAATGACCCCATTGAAACCATTGATAATGAGTCTGTTGCTTGGTTTCATTACAACGAAGGAACCTGGGGAGACATTCGAATTGAAAATGATTATCGAATTAATGGGGTTGCTTTAAAGTATGCGGACACCGCAGAATTCTTTTGGGTGATTGCTGCGACTGACAATATGCAGACAGAAAACATTGATGTCAAAGTCGTCTTACCTGGTATTAATTTGGACGTCGACCTTGTCGATGCCTACATCAATGGGTCATCCTTAGCGTCGATTCATCACATTGGTGTGAACGAATCCGGTCAAACTTATGTTCACATCAAAGCCGATCGTCTATATCCTGACGAATACATCACCACACGAATCAATTTTCCTGCTGATCGCTTAGTGATTGATGGTACTCAAGATAATCTATATGGCAATGATGTCAGTGATTACACAATCGCTAATGGTAAACCTCACTTAGAAAATGTCGCAACTTACGAAGCGGAAAGAGCTGCTTTTCGGCAAACCTATCAAATGGTCGATATTCTAGGTATTTCTATCCTCGTCATCGTCTTAGCGTTCTCTGCCTGGAAAATCCGCGATATTTATCTTAAATATGATAAAGAACACCCTACTGATTTTTATGGAGAATATTACCGGGAATTACCGGCGCAGTATGGCCCAGCGATCATGGGGTATTTATATCGATTTAAGGAAGTTGCCAAAGATGATGTCACCGCAACGTTAATGGATTTGATTCGGAGAAAATTTATTGTCTTGGATGCCGGCGCCGAATCGTTGACGGAAGCGAAAGTCAATTATGTGATGAAGCTCAACAAAGAAGCAGATCAAACTCTCTTACTTGCTCATGAAAAGCAATTGATTCAATGGTTCTTTGGCCTTGTCGCAGGCGGGGATACCTTATCCTTAAACCAACTTGAAGCGTTTACGAAAAAAGAAAACCAAGCGATTCGTTACATGAATGAAAATCAAACCTTCAATCGTGCCGTGGTCAGCGCCGCCCAAAGTGAATCGTTCTTTGATAATGTTAAAGAACCCGCCCAGAAAAATCGAGCCATCTTAGGCTTGACTGTTTTACTCGGCATCGGGTTTGTCGTCACAAGATATGTTCTTGTGCTCGGCACATTCACGGGTATTGTCGGTGGGATTCTCTTCGGTCTATCAATCATCATTGGTTCGTATTTAAATTCAATTGAAAGACGATCGAAAAAAGGTAATGAGGATTATGTAAGATGGAGAGCCTTTGAAAAATTCTTAAAAGAATTTACCAACATCAAAGATTATCCAATGCCAGGAATGACCATTTGGGAACATTACATGGTGTATGCGACAGCCTTTGGCATCGCTGATTTGGTTGAAAAACAAATTCGATTCAAATACCAACAACTCAATCAAACCAATGAGTTAAATAAATCATCAACCTTCCGTTATCCTGGATTTTACCTCTATTCTAATCGGATGATGGCCCGGTCATTTATGAGTGCCCAACAAACCATTTCCCAAGCTCAAGCCCAACGAAACAATTCTTCGGGTCGTGGTGGCGGTGGATTTGGGGGCGGCGGCGGTAGCCGCGGCGGAGGTGGCAGCGGTGTAAGAACGCGCTAAATCATTGATCAATATTGTTAACTAAAAATAAAAGATGCTACAATAAATTTCAAGGAGAAAAACATGGAAATTTTAATTGGCTTAGGAATTGTCGTCGCGATTGGCGTTGTCATTGCCTTATGGGTCATTGGTGTGTATAACACCTTGGTTCAATCAAGAAACAAAGTGAAGAATTCTTGGTCACAAATTGACGTTCAGTTAAAGCGTCGTTTTGATCTGATCCCAAACATTGTTGAAACCGTCAAAGGCTATGCAAAACAAGAAAAAGAAATTTTTATGAACTTTGCGGATGCTCGTAAAATGTATGACAAGGGTTCTAAGAGTGAAAACGTCGGAGAAATGGCTCAAGCAAACTCGATGCTTGGTCAAACCTTAGGGCGCTTAGCGGTTGTTGTTGAACAATACCCCGTGCTTAAAGCAGACCAAGGTTTCTTAAAACTACAAGATACCTTAAAAGACACGGAAGATAAGATTTCCTTCACCCGTCAATTTTATAACGATGTCGTGTTATCGTATAACAATCGTCGTGAAGTGTTTCCTTCAAACATCATTGCCAATGCTTTTAAATTTAAAGAAGCAGAACTCTTTAAGTTAGATGATGTTGCTGAACGTAAAAGCGTCAAAGTAGCATTCTAAACGTTTTGCCTAGATACCCAAGCCCTTCCCACGTGGGAAGGGCTTTTTCTTTGTGATAAAATAAGGCAATGAAACACGTCTTGTTTAAAAAAGAAACAACCCTTGGATTTAAACTTGAATCCTTTTTTTGGCGACTATGGGACCAATCATTCTTTCGCTTTATCATCGTAGGTGGGGTTAACACGGCCTTAGGTTACATCTTAACTTTGCT
>DBCA01000073.1 GCA_002292805.1 Caryophanales bacterium UBA970 | reverse complement strand
ATCAAACGAAAACCCCTTTGTATCTTTAACATTGAGTTTGCCACCAAGGTGGTTGTTTTTTTCTAATACAGTAATTTCATATCCAGGAATGGCGGCTAAAGAAATTGCAGCAGATAAACCACCCAATCCTCCACCAATAATCACAACTTTTTTCATAGGAACCTCATGGAGTTATTATAGTCATTTTCCTGTTAAACCGTAAAAATAGATTTGTGAAATTGCATATAATGGATGCATGAACCTTCCTCATTTACTGCAATGGTTTGAAAAACATCAACGCGATCTACCGTTTAGAAATCATCCGACCCCTTATGGGATTTGGATTAGCGAAGTGATGCTTCAACAGACCCAAATGGAAACCGTATTGAAGTACTACACTTCTTTTCTTAAACGTTTTCCCACTATTCATACCCTTGCCAGTGCTTCTTTAGAAGAAGTTTTGACTGAAGTACAAGGTTTAGGATACTATCGACGTTTTCGATTGATGCATGAAGGCGCAAGACATATTCTCGATCATCACCAAGGACAATTTCCTTCTACCTTTGAGTCTGTGATGGCTATACCTGGTGTTGGACTTTATACCGCTGGGGCGATTATGGCCATCGCCTACAATCAACCTTACCCTGCAACAGATGGTAATGTCATTCGTGTATTGAGTCGTTATTACGGTGTAAAAAAAGACATGCGTTTACCAGCTTCAAAACTCCACATCAATGAACTCCATCAAAAACTTGTTAGACAAACCAATCCACGGAACTATATTCAAGCGGTGATGGAATTAGGTGCGTTGGTGTGCCGACCCGTTAATCCGGCGTGCGAAACGTGTCCCTTACAAAAAGATTGTTATGCTTATCAAAGTGGAAAACCCGAAGCATTACCAATCATCACTAAAACAACAAAAGTAAAAATCAAAGAATGGAAAACGTTCATGATTTTGCAAGGTGATAAAATTTTGATGCGCAAAAACAAAACCAATCTATTAAAAGATTTCTATTTGTTACCTAAATGGGAAACTAAGATTGAAGAAGTGGAAGAGTGGCTTTTAAATCATCATTTTAAACCTATACATCTTGGTGATCCTGATGTATTTCAGCATCAATTTACCCACCAAACGTGGATGATGGACGTCTATCAATTAAAGGTCAAAAGTGGTCTCGATAAAGAGGGAGAATGGATTTCACTTCAATCCCTTAACTCCATTCCGATTCCGGAAGCCCATAAAAAAATCATTCGAAAATATTTTCCCCAATACCTTAAATCAAAAGCTTTATAATGGTGAAGAGGAATAAACGATGAATATATATCAATTTACAGTTAAAGACTATCAAGGCAAACCCGTTTCTTTAAAAACCTATGAGAATAAAGTTGTATTAGTGGTGAACACGGCAATCCACTGTGGATTAGCCCCTCAATATAAAGGCTTAGAAAAACTTTATCAAACGTATCAAAAACAAGGCTTTGAAATTTTAGATTTTCCTTGTAATCAATTTGCTGATCAATCTCCAGAAAGTGATGAAGAAACAGCGATGATCTGCGAAACTAAATTAAAAAACTCTTTCAAACCATTTGCAAAAATCGAAGTCAATGGAAGAAACACGCACCCACTATATCAATGGTTAAAGAAGAGCACATTCAATCTATTTGGTTCACAAATCAAATGGAACTTCACGAAGTTTTTGGTGAATCGTGAAGGTAAGGTTGTGAAACGTTACGCCCCAACTGTTCTACCAGAAGCGATTGCTGGCGATATTCAAAAACTCCTTAAATAACATGTTGATTATTGAACACGCGAGCAAATCTTACGATAAGAAAAAGAAAGCGTTAGATGATGTTTCTCTCATTATTAAACCGGGAGACTTATTTGGATTTGTTGGTCATAACGGAGCGGGTAAAACCACCTTACTTAAAGCTATTTCTGGTATTCATCAATTAGATCAAGGGACCATCACCTTTGAAGGACTTGATATTAATCAAGATACCTTAGCTTTTAAATCTAAAATTGCTTATGTCCCTGATCATCCTGACCTTTATGAACAATTAACCGGTCGACAATATATTGATTTTATTGCGGATGTCTTTAAGGTTTCCATTCAGGATCGTCAACAGTTGATTAATCAATATGGTGGAAGTTTTGAAATGTTACCTTTTTTAAAACAACCAATCAGTACCTATTCTCATGGGATGAAACAAAAGACAGCCTTAATCGCTGCGCTGATCCATCGCCCTCGATTACTCTTGTTAGATGAGCCGTTCGTTGGCCTTGATCCAAAAGCCAGCTTTGTCTTGAAAGAAGCATTTAAATCCATGACCCAATCTGGGATGAGTATTTTCTTTTCGAGCCATGTCCTTGAAGTTGTGGAAAAACTAACCAACAAGATTGCCATCATTAAACAAGGAAAAATCATTCATCAAGGTTTAACCAAAGAGGTCTTAGGTAATCAAAATCTAGAAGCATTATTTATGGAGTTGAGTTGATGTACGGATTGTTGTTCAAGACATTCATTCAGGAACGGTTGAGTTTACGTCGTTTGTTTGGTCAGAAAATTGCCCGTTCAAAAATTCAAAGTGTGCTGATGGTTGGTGTTTTGGTATATGCGTTTGGCGTCACGGCATTTTCAAATACGATTCTCCAATATGAGATTGCTCAAGGTTTAATCATCTTAGATGGATTATCCCAAATGCTTTATCAAGTTGTGGGGAGTCTTAGTACATTAGGATTTCTATTTGGTTTTTTCCAAGCTCAAGGATATTTATTTCAATATAAAGACTTTGATTTATTAGGTCCTCTACCAATCCCTCAACGTATCATTGTGGCGGCAAAACTATCGATGATGTTGGTGTTTGTGTACTTATTTGCATTGATCATGGTGATGCCTACTTATGGAGTTTGGTGGTATGTGAGTGAAGCATCTATCATTCAATTTCTTTTATTTTTACCAATGGCAATGGTTGCTCCTGTACCGCTTATGCTATTGGGTTCTTTTGTTTCGTTTTTCTTTAGAAAACTAACGCAAAAGTGGATCAATGCCAATGTGCTGCAAACATTATTTTCTGTCTTGTTTATCTTAAGTTTTGCTTTTTTTAATTTTTTTTCAAACGAAATCCTTCCAAAATCTTGGATATCCTTTTTAGAACAAATTGATGTTGTGGGGTCTTGGTTTGTGAATGGTATCGTCAATACAAACGTATTGTTAGTTATATTGTTTTTACTTCTACACATCACCATTTTTATTGCTTTTGTGTTGGTGATGAGTGGTCCGCTTCTTAACATGAATCAAAAACGAACCAATCTAGTCTATAAACGTCAAGAAAAAATCCCCCAACACGTTCAATCTGTGATGAAGCACCTCGTGATCAAGGAATGGCAACGTTTTGTCGGTACGTCTGTGTATTTTATTAATACAGGTTTTGGTATGTTGATGTTGAGTGTGATTACGATGGTTAGTTTATTTGTTCCCGACAGTATTTTGGAATTAAAGCAATTTTTGCTTGGCATACAAATTGATCCAACTTGGTTGATATTTGGTGTGATTGGGTTTGCACTATCTACAGTCTATACACCGGCCGTCAGTTTATCGTTAGAAGGAAAAAATATTAATTTATTAAAATCTTTACCAATTCAAGCTTGGACGATTATTCGTTCGAAGATTTATTTTAATTTATTGATAACCTTACCGATTGTGTTGATGACATCGCTAGTTGGTGCAATCTTGTTTCAAATCGAAGTCTTAACCCTCATTTTATTTTTAGTGGTGTTAGTTTTGTTTACAGTTTTACTTTCGATATTTTTTATGTATCTCAATCTTTGGTTTCCACGTTTTGACTTCCATCAAGAAGTTGAAGTAGTTAAACAAAGTCTTGCTGCTCTTGTTGCAGTCTTTGGTGGGTTTTCAATATTAGGTGCGTTCTTGTGGTTGGTTTTCGATCCATTTCTACATGTTGATATTCATATCCAACTTTTTATTTTATTGCTGATTGAATTCGTGCTTATCATCATCGGTGGATGGATGCTAAGAAGAAATGCGCAAAAACACTTTCAAAAATTTAGTGTATAAAAGGAGAAGTTTATGAAAACTGTGATCGCCCACGACGTTGAAGAAGCTTTGCGAAAAGGTTTACCTGTTGTTGCCCTTGAAAGCACCATCATTAGTC
>DBCA01000027.1 GCA_002292805.1 Caryophanales bacterium UBA970 | reverse complement strand
CGAGATGGATAACAAAAAAAGTTTGGGGTTTCCCAAACTTTTTTATTGCTTATGATTTATTGATGGAATTGGAGAAGGTAATCACATCTTTATTTTTACCGATGACGTAAATGATGTCTCTTGCTTCAACCGATTCTTGCGCTTTGGGAATTTCAGGGATGATGCCATCGATGTCTTCAGGTTTTACTTTACCAGCAGTCTTTTTAATTAAGACGATGTTGATGTTAAATTTATTTCGCCAATCAAGTTCAATTAGTTTTTTAGTTTTGAATCCAACCGGAATCGTCACAGAAGAAACAGAATAGTATTTATCAAATGCAAAGTATTGAGATAAATTGGTTCCGGAAAGTCTAAAGGCCAATGAACGACCAGCATCATCGGTTGGATGAATGATTTCATGAGCACCAATTTTTTTTAAGATTGGCGCGTATTCCATGTTATCAACACGAACCACGATGTGGGGAATGTCCATGTCTGACAATAAAGCGGTGGTGATGATGGCGTCATGCAAGTTATCCCCGAAGGTGACAATCGCAACATCCACATTTTGAACCCCGACTTCGCTCAAACTATGTTGGTTGGTGCAATCGGTGGTAAACACGGAGGCAAGTTTATCCTCTAACATTTTTACCCGAGACTCATCACGATCAATCCCGATGACTTGTTGGTTGTTCTCAATCAAGGCTTTCGCCACGCTTAAACCATATTGACCTAAACCGATGACTGCAAAAGACTTTTCGTTTGCCATGTGTCAAACCTCCTACCCAATGGGTACGTTTGCTTCCATATATTGGACATCACCTTGCTCAGTCCATGAAAGCTTATCAGAAAAAACAGAGATTGCCGCGATTGGGCCAATCCGACCCAAGAGCATGACAATCAGCAAGATGACTTTTGAAGAATCGGCTAAATAAGGAGTTACCCCTTCAGAAAAACCAACCGTTCCGAAAGCAGAGACAACCTCAAATAACAATGAGGTTCCTGTTTTTAATCCAAGCGGATAACTGGTATTGAATTGTTCATTGTATTCAATCACCATCACTGTGAACAAGACAAAAACAATCGAAATCACAACCAATGCCATGGATTTGAGAATGGATTCAATGGAGAAGGTTCGTTTAAAGGCGTGCACACGTTTACCAGAAATTAATGCCCAAATCGATAAAAAGACAATGAAGGTGGTGGTGGTTTTAATCCCACCTCCTGTTGAAATAGGGTTTGCCCCAATAAACATCAATGTCATGATTAAGAATTTACTGGCGTTGGTTAAATCGCGAATACTAAGAATGGTCAACCCAGCAGTTCGACTTGAGACACTAGTGAAGAGGGCTAGATCAAACCGAAAGAAAGAACCCGAACTAAATTCAGTAATCATCAGTCCAACGGTTCCTAAGGCAATCAAGATGGCACTCATGATGAGGACAACCTTCACATAAGTTGACAATTTACTAATGCGAAAGCCATGTTTGAACAATTCTACCCATACCAAGAAACCTAAACCACCAGAAATAATCAGAATCATGGTGACACTTTGTATAAGCATATTGTTTTGATAGGATATTAGACTAGAATCTCCTAAGATATCTAACCCAGCATTGTTAAAGGCAGAGATGGCTAAAAAGAAGGATTGAAAGATTCCTTCTCCCCATCCAAATTCAGGGATCAAGACAAAACTGTAGAGAAAAGCTCCTCCACTGATAAACAAAAACGCAATCAGGATGACACGTTGAACAAACTTTAATGCCCCCTTCATGGTGGTTAAGTTTAAGGCTTGTTTGAGCATGTAGCGTTCCATAATCCCTATTTTTTTACCAATAATGATGGTAAAAAAGGTAAAAATGGTGATAATCCCTAATCCACCCATGAGCATCATGATCATAAAGAGCACTTGACCGAAGGTGGTGAATTCTGCGCCAACGTTACCATAGACGGATAAGCCGGTTACCGCGATGGCGGAGGTGGCCATGAATAAGCTATCGACAAAAGACCCCCATTCGCCATTTCGATGAGAAATAGGCAAGGTTAATAAACCCGCGCCAACAATGATGGCAACGAGAAAACTAAACAGAATGGTGTAGTAAGGTTTTTTTGTAAAAAAGTTCATAGGTTTTTTGAATACGCGGTCTATTATAGGACTAACTTCTTCAAATGTCTAATACCCTATAGATAATAGGGTAAAAAGTAAGGAAAAATACTTGCAATTGGCAATTTCTAGTTATATAATTCTCGAGCATGGACTTTTGTCTCTGCATTTGCTCTGCGTGGAAGGACTGATTCATCCGTCGACCACCGCACGAAAGATCATGGATCCATAAGGAGGATTGTCACGTGGCTAAACGAATCGCTAAAGTCGTCAAAATGGAATTACCTGGAGGCGAAGCTAAACCAGGCCCAAAACTCGCATCTGCGGGGATTGTCATGCCTAAGTTCTGTACTGATTTCAATGCTAAAACTGCTGATAAAAAAGGGGAAATTATTCCCGTCATTATTACTGCCTATGAAGATAAATCGTTTGAGTTTATCATCAAAACTTCGCCTGTGACTGGCTTAATTAAAAAAGCCGCAGGGGTTGAAAGTGGTTCCAGCAATCCAAAAACCACTAAGGTAGGTAAGATTTCTCGCTCTGCTTTAAAGAAAATTGCTGAATATAAGCTTCCTGATTTGAATGCTTATGACATCGATAATGCCATGAAAATCATCGAAGGTTCTGCTCGTAATATGGGCATCACCATCGAAGAAGACAAGAAATAAGTGGAAGAGCTTTGCTCGTTAACACCACAGAAAGAATAACATCATGAAACACGGAAAGAAGTATGAGGCTGCGTTAAAGCTTATTGATATCAATAAGTTATATACCATCCAAGAAGCCACGACCTTAGTGAAGAAAACATCGACGGTTAAATTTGATGCAACGGTGGATGTCTCCTATCGCTTAAACGTGGATACCACTCAAGCAGACCAACAAATTCGCGGAACGATCGTCTTACCACATGGTAACGGTAAAACCAAAAAAGTGTTGGCAGTTACCACAAGTAAAACGGCTGATGCAAAAGCTGCTGGTGCAGATTTTGTCGGTGGCAAAGAACTTCTTGAAAAAATTAATAAAGAAAACTGGTTTGATTTTGATGTCATCGTTGCCACACCTGAAATGATGGGTGAAATTGGTAAATTAGGTAAAGTGTTAGGTCCAAAAGGCTTAATGCCAAATCCTAAAACTGGTACCGTATCTGTTGATATCGGCAAAGCGATTAAAGAAATCAAAGCTGGTAAAGTTGAATATCGATTAGATAAAGAAGCAAATGTTGCCGTTTCAATCGGTCGCGTCAGTTTCACAGAAACCCAACTTGCTGAAAATTTACAAGCACTTACGGATGCAATTGTGAGAGCTCGTCCTGCTTCTGTCAAAGGTAACTTCTTCAAAGCTGCAGCGATTCATACGACCATGGGTCCTGGCATCAAGTTTACGTTCGAAGGTCGCTAGTCTCTTTCTTCCCTTTGTTTGAGTGTTTTAGAACCATAGACAGCAACGGCCACGGGGGCTTAATCATGTTGCCGAG
>DBCA01000033.1:19143-21562 GCA_002292805.1 Caryophanales bacterium UBA970 | reverse complement strand
TTTGTCTTACTGAAGAAAGTTACCGGCGAAGATTTAAACCCAAGTTATTATTGTGATTATTTAGAAGCAAAATTCAGCAAAATCTATAAAATTTAGTTCTTTTTCTTGTTATTGAATTGAATCATTTGACATTCAACCATAGGTCGATAAAATGGACATTATATGAATTTTTCACGTGGTTTGTTTTTAATTCAATCCATCATGATGATGGTGTTACTCGGTACGGTCTATGTTTGGGGCGTGTTTCGCGTTGAAGTTGAAAGTCTTTACGGCATCAGTGCAACCTTAAGTGGCTTGCCTTACATGGTCTCTTTGGTCAGTTATGCCTTGGCGATGTGGATTGCTGGCAAGTGGATGTCAACCCATCGCACTCACTTCGTGATCGCTGGCGTTGTCTTATTCGTTGGTGGTTTATGGTTATCGAGCGTGGTGGATAATATTTATGCGTTAATACTGACCTATGGGTTATGTGTTGGCACAGGAGTTGGATTTTTATATGGTGTGCCAACGTTTATTGTCCAAAAGACCTTTCACAAAAATGTAGGTTTGATCACAGGTTTTATTCTCATGGGGTTTGGTTTATCCAACACCTTGATGACGCCTGTGGTGACATCCCTACTGACCATGAATTCTATCCAATCCACCTTTAGCATTCTTGGTTGGGTTGCCTTGCTTGTGTTTTTGCTTTGCGTTTGGCCACTGTTTCAACCCATTCCCACTCCAGTGAAAGCCGATGTCAAAGAAACCTTATCGTTTGACCTTCCTGGCTTTCGTTCGTTATACGTTGTCTTTGTTCTTAGTTTAATTTCTGGATTAACCATCATTGGCTTAAGTTATCGCATCGGTGTGGTCAATTATGGTTTTGATGAAAGTTTTGTCACCATTGCCATCGCAGTCTTTGCTCTTTTTAACGGACTTTCTCGACCCTTCTTTGGTCGGCTGGTTGACCAATTTGGTTTCTTTAAGGTCGCATTTTTTAGTCTGATTTCACTGGTGACCAGTGGTTTGCTCTCTGTGTTTAATGGCGGACAATTTCCCTGGTTGTACGCGATCAGCTATGGCGCATTTTGGTTCGGCTTAGGTAATTGGATGGCGTTGATGCCTTTATCCATTCAAACGTTATTTCCCAAAACAATGTTCTCAAAATTATATGGCGTCCTTTTCACCGCGTACGGCTTAGCGGCCATTATCGGAACTTTATTTTCTGGAGTCATCCTAGACTTAACATCATCGACATGGCCAATTTATGCGGCGATTGTGTTGGCCAATAGCGTCAACCTTGTCTTGGTTCTATGGCTAAAGAAACGATATCAATTAAAGATTTTTAATTAGTTTTAATTTTTGAAAAGCTTTTTGATAAATCGGAATCATTCTTGGTTCACTGACAACTTTGAGAACAGATTGAATGGAGAACCATTGCACCCCTGAATTTTCTTCAACATTCACCACAGGTTTTTCTGTCTCATCGGCAATCACCAAAAAGGTCGCATTCAAATGAAGATGATCGGACACATGCCGACCGTGTTTGAAATGGTTAGGAACATAAATCGTATCTAACAAAAAGATTTCCTTTGAAAAGGGACGAATCTTGGTTAAGCCTGATTCTTCTTCCGTTTCTTTTAAGGCAACATGAAGCATATCGTCATCGCCGTCACTATGGCCACCTAGCCAACCCCAAGATTTATAGATATTGTGGTGGGCAAAAAGGACCTTATCCATGCGTTCATTGACCACAATCGTGGACACCGTAAAATGGGCGATGAGATTCGTTCTTAGTAAATAATCGGGATTCTTATCGATAAAAGATAAAATTGCTTTCTTATCAAAAGCTTCTTGTTCATTGAATGGTTGGTACGCTTGAATTTGTTGTTTTAACATCCATTTCATTTTACTTGTTAATGCAAATGAATTAAATATAATTATGGTGATGTTCTCTGAAATTAAATTACCTTTTAAACTCTTACTTGGGATTGCCTTGGGTGGTTTATTGATCTTGTTGTTATCTGGGCCTTTTTTACCAATGATTGAAGGATTGATTGCCATCTATCTTCATCCGTCTTTACTCGTCACGGATTATTTAGCGGTGGGTGGTTTACAAGCCACACTCGTCAACGCTTGGCTTGTCACGTGGGTGGCCATCCTGGTGCTTCATCGTCTTCAAGTTAAATTTTCTGGGGTCTCCTTTGCGGGTGTCCTCACGATCTTTGCATTTGCATTTTTTGGAAAAAATCTTCTTAACATCATCCCCATTTGGCTTGGCTTTTATGCTTACACCAAGATGAAAGGGACGAATCTAAGTCAATACACAGGAACGTTCTTATTCTCAACCGGACTTGCTCCTGTCACTAGCTTCATCATCTTTGGTATCCCAGGCCTACCACTTTACCTTGCGATTCCTTTAGGAATAGTTGCTGGCGTG
>DBCA01000033.1:0-19109 GCA_002292805.1 Caryophanales bacterium UBA970 | reverse complement strand
GGCTGGTTAACCCCCATGGTGGTTTCCATTGTTGGCAAATTTCATCAAGGGTATAACTTATATAACACAGGATTTGGGATGGGTTTTATCGCGATGCTGATAAGCAGCATCCTCAAAGCATTCAATGTCGATGTCAGCGTTCCATTAACATTAACTTTTGCTTATCACACGACACTTTTGTGGTTTGTTTTTATTCTCTCCATTGGTTTGATGGGTGGCGCTTTTATCCTTCACCGCCAAGTGTATCGTCCTTGGTTACGGCTAATTCAAAGCCCGGGGAATTTACCCACTGATTTTTATAAAGACTTTGGCTTGGCAGCAACTCTATTCAATGTTGGTACGATTGGATTATTAAGTTTATTCCTTGTGATCACCTTAAATCTTCCATTATCTGGTCCGATGGTTGCAGGGATCTTCACGTTTATGGCATTTGGAAGTTATGGTAAACATATTCGTAACGCACTTCCTGTCATCACTGGTTTAATCCTTGCTTCCATGATTCCTGGCTTTTCATTAACCAATCTTGGACCTAGCATTGCGGTCTTCTTTGTGACCGCCTTAGCTCCCGTGTCTGGAAAGTTTGGGGTATTTTATGGACTCCTTGCAGGGTTTATTCACTTATTGATTGCCCCCCAAGCCCTCGCTTTACAAGGTGGATTTGATTTGTATAACAATGGATTTACTGCCGGTCTTGTCGCGGGCATTGTGGTCGTCATCGCTCAACAATTTCCTATCCCTAACTTATTACAACGATTACAACGAAAGTCAGTTAAACATTAATGGAACGTTTTGCTCATACAGCGATTATCATTCCCGCTTTTCGTCCTAATGACAATCTCATCAAACTCATTCACACCTTAAGACTGACCTTTCATCAACCCATTATTGTCGTGGATGATGGTAATCCAGATCAGAAGATATTTAAGCAACTCTCAGGCGTGACAGTTTTGCATCATCCAATCAACCAAGGCAAAGGCGCAGCACTCAAGACTGCTTTTCAGTATGTGTTAGATCATCTCCCAGAGATTGATGGGGTGGTGACCGCCGATGCCGATGGGCAGCATCCAAGTGAGGATATTCTTAAGATTGCGATGTTGTTAGACCAAGATTCAAGGGCTTTTTATCTTGCCACAAGAACCTTTAACAAACGAACTCCTTTAAGTAATAAATTGGGCAACTTGATTACCCGTTATGTGTTTTTAGCGGTTACCGGACAAAAAGTCATGGATACTCAAAATGGATTACGTGGCATTCCTAGGTGGTTACTCTCAAACTTAATTAAGATTCCGCAACAGCGTTTCGATTATGAAATGGCGATGTTGAAAGAAGTTGCTGTCAAAAAAACCACGATTATTCAAGTGCCAACACAAACCATTTATCACCAAGAAGGTGCGATTAGTTCTTTTCGCCAATGGCGTGACTCATATTTAATTTATCAAATCTTACTCAAAGATTTATTTCGATTTTTAATGGTAAGCATATTAAGTTTTGCCATTGATTACAGTTTGTTTTTGTTGTTTTACCAATGGTTAGCAGGAACGTATCGCATTATCCTTGCGGTTATTTTTTCACGCATGTTATCCGGTATTGCCAATTACACGTTGAATCGCTTGTATAGTTTTCGTTCAAAAGTTAAGTTATCCAAATCTGTGGTTCAATACTTACTTTTATTTCTCATCATCATGGCTTCCTCAGCGTGGCTAACCGATGGCATTACCCTTCTTGGTGTTTCTGCAGCATGGAGTAAATTAATCGTCGATATTTTGCTTTTTATTATTTCTTATCAAGTCCAAAAGAAGTATATTTTTACACATGAATCATAATCAACTCCGACTCATCACCTTGGTCTACTCGTTAACCTTAACCTTGGGGACTGGTTATTCCTTGCTGGATGCGTTTGTATTCAAAGCAAGTGGTCAGAGTGGATCAAATATTCTTAGTTCCCAGTCCGAATCAAATTCTTCTCTCACATCGATTGAACCAACCTATGGCGAGTTTTCTTATGTCGACAGCAACATGCAATTACAGATTGATGTGATTCGACGTCATGACACGCAAGTCTATGTGGCAGTCCTCACCACAACCGATCATCGTCTCGTCAAAGCCGCTTTTGGTTTAGATACCTTTGGAAAAAATTTTAAAGAAAAAACTTCTGTCATTGCCAATCGAAAAAATGCTATCTTTGCCATCAATGGAGACTATTATGGTTTTCGTGATATTGGTTTTGTGGTCAGAAATGGATTGGTCTATCGCATCACACCACGTCCATCAGAATCTGACGACGCTGTGGTTCTTAACGATCAAGGAATGATGTCGACATTTGAAGAACGAGACACTGACCTTCAAGCATTAAACGAACTTAATCCATGGCAAGTTTGGTCATTTGGACCGGTGTTAATTAACCAAAGTACCTTAACGGTCAACCCCTCAACCAAAGTCCCCTATGAACTTGATAGCAATCCGAGAACGGCCATTGGCCAAATTCGTGATGACCAATACATCTTTGTGTGCTCGGATGGAAGAACCTCAGAAAGTGCCGGATTATCGGTTTACGAATTAGCTTCTGTTTTTGTGGAGTATGGGGCACGATTTGCCTACAACCTTGATGGAGGTGGCTCTGCAACCATGTGGTTCAATGGCAGATTAATCAACAAACCCACCAACAGTGGTTCAACCATTTCAGAACGATCAATTTCTGACATTATTTATCTTGGTTATGATTTATAAACTAAAAGTCATCCTAAGTTACCTAGGTATTTCCACTTTTGTGGGGGCGTTTAGTTATGTGTATTTAAGCTTTGTACCTGGTGTGTTTAATCTTTGGATGGTTGGAGCTTTTTGCGTCCCCTTGTTAGCGGGCATTTTTGAATTTGTTTTTTCTAAAAATATGAATTCAAAGCACCCCATACGAGTCAGTTTATTTCGATTGGCTGTCGCCACCTTGACTGTCCAAGTTATTCTTAAAGGTATTTACGAGATTGCCTTAACCAATTTCCGTGGAGAAATCATCTTTGTGATTGCATGGATCTTGCTCGTCGTCGCAAGTCTTGCTGTTAAAGAATAACTCGCCATTGATTATCTTTAGCGACTTTTAACAAACGTTTATCTGGGGTGACACAAATCGCTTCTTTGACTTTATTTAACAATTCAATGTCTGCATAAGAATCTGAGAATGCTTTGGTTTTGTCCCACTGGATCGCTGGAAATTTTTTAAGTATCGCGGAAACTTTTTGATCTGCAGAAAGAATGGTGATGGTTTTAAAGACTTTCGCTTGATGATCAAATAACTGTGTCCCTATAATCTCATCAAAACCAAGGACGCGATATCGTTCTAAAAACACATCAAAATTACCTGACAATAAGATGGTATGAAAACCATCTTGTTTATCCTTTGAAATTTGTTTGACCACTTTTTTATGAAGAAGGGATTTGGATGCGACAAATAACTCATCCAAGAACTGACTCAATTGATCGATGGTAATCGTGGCGAATAACTGACCAACTTTTCCCATCGCCCAATACCGAAAATCATCATAGCGAATGCCAAAAACTTTTAACTTCATTAGCACATAACGGAAGATGATGGCGCGATTGATTTTATGATAGGTAGATTTAGGTAATGCCGATGCCTTCCATTGTTGAAGAATAAATGGCACGGTTGAAGCCTGAAGTAGTGTACCGTCAAAATCGTAAATTGCATATTTCATTCTCGTTATTATAACAATTTTTTTATGCTTTAATTTATAGTTTAGGGTAAGGCAAACGTTTTACAATTTAAACCATGCTTTTAATCAATAATCATGATGGGGAATCAGAGAAAATGCGCCACCCATCAACTTGGATCGCGTTATCGTCTTAAGTATTCACGATGACCATTTAAAATGCCGGTAAGAACAAACCGATGTCTGCTATTAGGAATCGTGGTGGTGAAATTTAAACTTTTTTCCCGATGCTCATATCCTGACATTAATCGTTCGTAGGTGGTAAAATCCGCTTTTCTTCGTTGACTTAAGGTCGTGAGGAAATTTTGTTTGTTGATTGCTTGTTCGTAATTGGGTTGTAAGATAATTGAAAACGATTCCGCCGTAGCCCCAGACCCATAAGAGAACATCCCAATTTTTTCATTTGCAAGTGATGTAGGGTGGGTGGTGAGTAATGAGATCAGCGATAAGTATAATGACCCATTATAAATATTTCCCACATCTTTATTGAATGCTTTTGTTGAAAGAAGAACTTTCTCACTTAAAGGTTGAATCAATACTTCTGAAGCCTTATCGCTCATCGTTGCAAACGGCATATGAAAGCAAACATACGTTAATGGTTGCTGCGGTCTGACTTGTTTTAATAATTCTTTATAACTACGAATGGATAATTTTCCATCCACAATTGGGACTTCATAATAAGATGGGCGATAAAAATCCTTGTTACTATCGACAATCGCAAGACCTTCTTCAATTACACCAATTCGGGGGTTGGTACTGACAATCATGGCAATAGCGCCAGCTCCTTGCGTCACTTCTCCGGGAGTATTAAACCCATACCAAGCGACATCACTGGCGACAACCAATGCGATTTTTCCTGGATGAAGGGCTACGTAATCTTTCGCCAACATCAATGCACCTGTGGCCGCATAACAAGCTTGTTTAACTTCCAACACTCGGCATTGCGGATTCAATTGAAGCAAAGCGTGTAAATAAACGCCTGCAGATTTAGAAAAATCGATGCCAGATTCAGTGGCAAATAAAAGTAAACCAATCTCATGTTCACGATCCTTGACCAAATCCGCACTTGCTTCCGCGGCCATGGTGATGATATCTTCAAACGAATCAATCAACGACATTTTTTCTTGACCGATGCCAACGGTGTATTTCTCGACAGCAACTTGGCGAACATTCGCCAATTCCGCCATGTCTAAATACACTTGTGGGGTGTAAAAATTAATCGCATCGATGCCAACTTTAATCATATAGGTTACTTTCTTTCTATCGAGGTATGAGCGCGCATCAACTCGTGGGGGTTGGTTAACGCTGCCATCAAAGATAATTCACCGGCTAAGACAGTCGCACCTACCAAGTGTGCTAAGGTTTGACTACCACCCGCACCCGCACAACCCATCTTTAAGAATCGTTCTTGAAAAGGATATTCATTTTTCCCATGACCGATGGTACCAACAATAATGTTTGGAATGGTGACTGAAAAATATAAATCACCGTCTTTAACTTCAGCAAACGTGATGCCTTGTGAGCCTTCAACAATGTTGGCTGCGTCTTGGCCTGTGGCTAAATAAATCGCTAGCAACATATTCGCATAATGCGCGTTGGCACTATGGACGGAACCGGCCATGATCGAACCTAGAAGATTCTTTTTAATGTTAAGATCAACGATTTTTTCAGGGGTGGTTTTTAATTCGGTTTCTACCACTGCTTTTGGAATGATGATTTCAGCGATCACGTGTTTACCACGACCTTTAATTGCATTGATTACACTGACTTTTTTATCCACACACATATTTCCTGAGACAGAAACATAGGATGCAAAAGCAAACTTCTTTAATAAATAATCACCAATGCCATCGGCAACGAGTGTCACCATGTTATGGCCACTAGCATTATCAGAGAAAATCGCAATGCGTAAGTAAACTAAATTAGCAACGTGATACACATCAATCGCTTGTAACTTAGCAAATCGACTTAATTTGCTCACCACTTCTTGTTGTAAGGTTGTTAGATTGGTTTTAACAAAACTTGCAATCGATGCTGCTTCACTTGCTTGATTGGTTTGTAAGGTAAAGGACCGTGTCATCGTGTCACTGATTAACGTGGACTTAACCCCACCAGCTTTCTTAATTGCCCGACTGCCTCGTTGAACAGAAAAAAATAGCGTGGTTTCAAAGGTGGCTAATGGCACCTCAACCGGTTCAATGGTTTGGGATTTGCCAAGCGTTGTCACAGAAGCAAAGGTCATAGGGCCAACCCAACGAGTTGGGATAGGAGTGGTAAGTTTATTTTCTTCTTGCATGGTTTAATTTTATGATAAAAATCAGTGAATTGCTCTTTTTACTTTGCTTGTTTAAGAAACTCATCCAATTGATAACCCAATTGGAGTAATTCTGCATCATGGCCAAACTTACTGACCAAGACAACACCTTTGGGTTTTTGTTGGTGGTATCCCATCGGTAAACATAGCGATGGATTGCCATAAATCGGGGCAAAACTTAACCAGGTCGGGGTGATCAATACATCAAGGTTTTCTTCTTCGAGACATGTTTGAAAACCTGCTGCCTCCTTTTGCAAGGCGAGACGAAGATCTTTAAATTCTTGATCGAGGGTTGAAGGCATCGCCTCACTGGCGATTAACGTCGCTTGTCCATACTTAAGGCAGCGTTCTGGATTCTTGTTGTTGAGGGCAATAATCTTTGCGAGTGACGGTGGACAACCTTCTTGTGTATGATTTGCTAAAAACCCATTAAGGCTAACTTTAAATTCCCTTAGTAGGGTTGGATAATTGTCTAACTTAGGTAACGTCATGTGAATGTCTTTCACCGCATGACCTAATTTTTTTAGTGTGGTGGAGATTTGTTTTAAAATCTTTTGATCCTTCGCATCATAAGGTTGTTGATCAAAGGTAACCATCCCAATTTGTTTTTTCCCAAGTGGGTGGTGAATGAATTCAAGAAAACTAAAAGGACGCTGAATGGGTTGCTGTTGAAGGTCCTTAGGTTGCGTTAAGCTCAATGCATCCATCAAGGTTGCACAATCTTCAACGGAAGTTGCCATCGGTCCTGCAGTATCTTGGCTCGGTGAAATGGGAATAATACCTTCGGTTGACACCATCCCTTTGGTAGGTTTAAAAGAAATCACTTGATTATGAAAAGCTGGGGCCATCAATGACCCATTGGTTTCTGTGCCAATCGCTAAAGAAACAATTCCTAAAGCAACGGCAACCGCGCTTCCTGTGCTTGACCCAAGTGGGTCAATGGATTCATCCACTGGATGTTTGACTTGGCCATACATCGATCCATAACCAGACGGCATTTTTTCATCACCCATGAAATAAGCAAACTCAGATAAGTTAGCTTTGCCAACGATAATCGCCCCAGCGGCAATTAATCCATCAATTAAAGGTGCATTCTTCTTGGGGATAAAATCTTTGAGCGCAAAACTGTTCGCCGTGGTTGGTGTTCCATCCGCGTAAAGAATATTGTCTTTGATGAAGACGGGAATGCCGTGAAGGGGTCCTCTAATCTTACCTAGTTTTCTTTCTTCATCTCTTTGCTTTGCAATCTTGAGCGCCAATGGAGAAATCAACGCAATTGCGTTTTTATCTTTGAACAAATGATGTTTTTCAATGACGTCTTCGACCAATTGAACAGACGTCTTTTCACCCTTAAAGAGTTGTTGTTGAATGACCTTAATCATGGTGACTTTATTATAACGGCAAAGGGTGGTTATGTTCGTGGTAAAATAAAATCAAAGAGGTGAGATTCTTTGGAAAAAGAGTTTGTCGCCATGTTGCTTGCAGGTGGTAAAGGCACACGCCTTGAAACCTTAACAAAGAAAATAGCAAAACCAGCGGTCAGTTTCGGTGGTAAATACCGAATTATTGATTTTCCTTTATCGAATTGCGCCAACAGCGGCATCGACACAGTTGGGGTATTAACCCAATATGAATCCATTTTATTAAATACGTATATTGGTAACGGAGAAAAATGGGGATTGAATGGTATCCATTCATTAACCGCTACCTTACCACCTCGGCAAACTGAAGAGGGAAATGTTTGGTATCGTGGGACTGCAGACGCCATTTATCAAAACATCGATTTTCTTGATAACTTAAAACCATCTTATGTGCTCATCCTTTCTGGAGATCATATTTATCGGATGAATTACCAATTGATGTTGGAAGCCCACAAACAAGCGAAAGCTGATTTAACCGTGGCGGTCATCAATGTTGAAAAAAAAGAAGCTTCTCGGTTTGGCATCATGACAGTGAATGAAGAAAACCTGGTGGTTCAATTTGAAGAAAAACCAACCTCTCCAAGTTCAACCTTGGCATCGATGGGAATTTATATTTTTAATTACAAAGACTTAAGACAAGCTTTAATGGCAGACGCTAAGGATGAATCCTCTGAACACGACTTTGGTAAAAACATTATCCCAACCTTATTAAAACAAAAGAAGCGATTACTCGCCTATCCATTTAAAGGTTATTGGCGCGACGTAGGCACGATTGATTCTCTATGGGAATCCAACATGGATTTGATTGATCATAACGATGCTAAATCTTTATTACTCAATGATGACTTAAAATTATTTACCGAAGATACTCGCAGCTTACCTCAATACTTAGGTGAACACGCCAAAGTTAAGAATTCACTGGTCAACCAAGGTGCAGTCATTTTCGGCACTGTTGATCACAGTGTGGTTTTCCATGATGTGGTGATTGAAGAAGGAGCCACGGTGACTGATTCTGTGATCATGCCCGGCGCGGTGATTAAAAGCGGTGTGGTTCTCTCTCGAGTGATTGTTTCCCCTAACATGAAAGTGGAGAAATCCGCTCAAGGAGGAACCAACATCATGTTGGTGCAACCATAACCATGGCGAAAATCATGGGTTTTGCTAACCTCCACGGCAATAAGAATCTTGGTCCGTTAACGGAAAATAGACCTCTAGGATCAACAAGTTTTCTTGGTAGATACGGACTCATGGATTTCACCTTATCCAATTTTTCAAACTCTGGGATTGATAAAGTTGGTATCCTCATCGAAACCCAACCACGCTCCATCATGAAACATTTAGGTTCTACCAATGTCTTTAACAACAACACCAAGCTCGGTTTTGAACAAGTCTTATACAACGAAAAGAACGCAAATAACCCACTCTACAACCACGATTTAAATAATTTAAAGGCCAATGACTGGCTTATTCTTGATCACAAACCGGATGTGGTGGTCATTGCTCCGATTGATCTTTTGTACACACTCGACTTTAGACCGATCATCAAACAACATCTTGAAAGCAAAGAGCCCATCACCCTTGTCGTCACCAAAGTAAAAAATGCCAAGACCCAATTCTTACTTGCAGATGCGGTCACCCTTTCCCAAGGTCGCATCACCAATATGATTCAAAACCAAGGAACCAAAGATGATTTGGATATTAGTTTAGATACGTATGTCATTTCAAAACCTTTCTTAAACCAATTGATGGACATGGGTCCAAAAATTTCTGCAACGTTTGGGATCAAAGAGATCTTACGTTACTTACTCAATCAAGAAAGCCAATCATTCATGGCCCATCGTTTTACTGGTTATGTACGACCTTTTGACAGCCTAGAAAATTACTTTGAAAACTCGATGGCGTTCCTTGATTATGGATTTAGAAATAAGTTCTTTACGGATGACTGGCCTATTTATACAGTCTCTCATAACACTGCTCCTGCTAGATTTGGTCCTGCTTCCTTGGTGAAAAATAGCATGATTGCCAACGGGGCAAAAATATTTGGAACCGTCATCAATTCCATCATCTCTCGTAATGTCGTGGTCGAAGCTGGAGCGACGATTAAAAATTCCATTGTGTTTACCGATTCAAAGATTGGTAAGGATGTCATGATTCAACGGGTGATTATTGATAAATACGTTCGCGTGGAAAAAACAAAACTACTTGTCGGCAAAGACATCGCCCTTTATATTAAACAGGGAGAAAATATTTAATGAAGATTCTCATGGTCGCCTCGGAAGCCAACCCGTTAGTCAAAGTTGGTGGACTGGGTGATGTCGTCTATAGCCTATCCAAAGCTTATGTCAAACAAAAACACGATGTGGCCATCGTCATTCCTTTCTACAAAACCCTAAAGAATCAAACGAATCTTGTCACAACGTTCTTAGGTCATATCGATGTTTTTTTATCTTGGCGAAAACACACGGTTGGTATTCTTAAAACCATCATCGATGGGATCACTTATTATTTGATGGACGCTCCTTATTATTTTGATCGAGATGGCGTGTATGGTTACCCCGATGAACATGAACGATGGGCTGCTTTTGTTCACGCGGTTCGTCACATGATGCCGGTGGTGGGGTTCCAACCCGATATCGTCCACATCCACGATTGGCCGGCAGGGATGTTACCTGTCTTAATCAGAGAAAAAGAAAAACACAACGTGTTTTATACCAACATGAAATTTGTGCTCACGATTCATAGCCCAGCATTTCATGGTGATTTTTCTAGTGACCTCATTGAAGATTTTTATGGATTAAACCGAGACCTTTATGAGGGTGGTGCGCTTCGATTTCAGGATAGAGCTTCCACATTAAAAGCTGCCATTGTCTATTGTGATCACATCACCACCGTCTCTAAAACGCACGCGAATGAGTTATTAACCTATGAAGGAAGTTTTGGTTTGCACTCGATCTTATATTTTTATCGCGATAAGTTTACTGGTATTCTTAACGGCATTGATACCGATGAATGGAACCCTTTAACCGATCCACACTTGCTAACACCTATTGTTCGTCAACAATTACAAACAACGAAAGAAAAAAATAAAGCGCAGCTGTTTAAAACCTTTGGTCTAGAACATCCTCAGTACCCTTTGTTTGGCTTGGTCAGTCGTTTAACCTTCCAAAAAGGAATTCAACTCATCATCGACAACCTTGACCACTTTGTTCAAGCAGGTGCTAAATTTATCTTTCTTGGTGCCGGGGAATCTCATCTAGAAAACCAACTCAAGTATTTTGAAAACAAATATCCAAAAGCAGTGAGAATCGTGTTGGGTTATAACAACCCGGTGGCCCACCAAATTTATGCAAGTAGTGATTTCTTCTTAATGCCTTCTTTGTTTGAACCTTGCGGGATCTCACAAATGATTGCAATGCGCTACGGAACCTTACCTATTGTCAGAGAAACCGGCGGATTAATCGACACGGTACAAGGATACCCAATGCATGGTGAGCATTCCACAGGGTTTAGTTTTTTACATTACACCGGTGATGCTTTGGGTTGGGCGATGAATGAAGCCATGGCTTTGTATCAACAACCTGGAATCCTAAAAAAATTACAAACCAACGCCTATGATGCAAAACATGATTGGGATGCTTCGAGTCGTGCTTACTTAGATTTATACGCGCGATTGGGTTAATCTTAACCCTTTAGGATAATGGTTTTTCATTCGACCTTGAGACACTTTTCCCCATCCTAACGACAATCCATCCACAGTCACCAGTGCCCATCCCTCAGCGATCGACACTTGAATTTCTTCGCCACGCATGTAGGCAAGCAGTTGAGAATCATCAACACGGAAATCAACGAATCGTTGAACATCTTGAGACGTTAACACATGCGCAAGATGGTGAGAAGGGTAAAAATATTTTTTATCGATATCCCCCAAAAACACACCTGCGCGTAACGTATGAAGCGCGGGATGATAGGCATAGCGTGTTGGAATCATAAAGAAACGATTCTCTAGCATAAAGTTTGGTTGGATTCGTTGACTGGTTAAGGTTTGCGTGGCAAATTGTCGCCATTCAGAAGGCATTGGGTTGCGCATCCGATGTTGAAATATCATTCTTGGTTCCATCACACCTTGATGTTTCAAGATGACGACATATTGACCTTCTCCTTGAATGTGATGAGGCCATAATTTAACACCAATCCCATGGGTGGTTTTAGCATCAAACATGGATTGAAGCGGATGAGTGATGACTTGAAATATTGGGTTTTTTTGGATAAAGTCTTGAATCAATTGTTCATTTTCTTCTGGAGAAAAGGTATGCGTTGAGTAGACAATTGTGCCACCTGGTTTTAATAACAATGTGGCCGCATTGAGCAAAACCGATTGACGAACTGCACACATCTGAACATGTTCGATAGACCAAGCCTCCATTGCTTTAGGATCACTACGAAACATGCCTTCCCCACTACACGGTGCATCAATGAGAATCTTGTTAAAAAATTGAGGAAAGATTTTTGTGAGATGTTGAGGATCGTGTTGCGTCACCACCACTTGGGTTAATCCCGTGCGTTCAACGTTATGCATCAACGCTTGCGCTCGTTTGGTATCCACTTCGTTGGCAATCAGGAATCCATCCATCGAAAGTTGACGAGCAATATCGGTGGATTTGCTACCCGGGGCAGCAGCTAAATCCAAAACAAAGTCACCGGGTTGAATATCCATCATCGGCACGACTGCCATCGCCGAAGGTTCTTGAAAATAAATCGCACCCGCGTGGTGATAAGGGTGATGCCCATGGATCATGTTGCCTTGGAGGTATCGACCTAAGGGATGCCAGGGAATGGATTGAGGAAACATGGCATGAAGTAGTGTGCGAGGGTCTTGATGAATGCGTATCCCTTGAATAGAGGCTTTTGAATAGCTTTCCACAAAGGAAGAAAAACCTTCCTTGGGAAGGTTTTTTTCCATTCGTTTTAAAAACAGTTCAGGTAACTTCATCCACGAACAAAGTTAACGACCAAATCGATGGTGGCAACTTTACTAATGGTTTCGTGAATCGAACAATACTTTGCCCCTAGTTCTGCAGAGGTTTTTAATTGAGTTTCATCTTGTCCACCTCGAATGGTGAGCACGATTTTCACAGATTCTAACGTCGCAGGAGTTGTGTCCCGTTTGACACCACTGACTTCTAGGTTAGCATCTTTAAAGACTAATTTTTTCTTGTTAGCAACACTGAGGAAGGTTGAATAGAAACAAGAACCAAGAGCTCCATAAAGTAAATGATAAGGTGCAATACCGTCTGGTTGCGCTCCTAACACCACGCGACCGCTGGGTGATGTCATCGATCCGACAAAGGTATTGGAGAATTGAAGTTGAATGTTGTCTGTTTTCATAAATTTTTCCTTATATACAATATAAACTATTTTAAAATAATAAAAATCGATTATGCTTAAGTTAAGGAATATACCATGAGACAAAAACAATTATTATTAAAGCAATTTCCATTTGTCACCTTTGATAAAGTCCGGTACAACGACACCGATCGACAAGGGCATGTCAATAACGCGGTGTTCGCTACGTTCTTTGAAACTGGTCGGGTGGAGATGCTGTATCAACCATCTCACCAATTTCTTTCAGATGACTGTTCATTTGTCGTTGCAAAATCGACGATAGAATTAATCGCAGAAATCCATTGGCCAGGTCAAGTGGATATTGGGACTGGCATCGTCCGGATAGGCAATAGCTCGTTAGTGATTGCCGCTAATCTATATCAACAAGGACGATTGGTTGCTACCTCAGAAACCATGGTGGTTCAAGTGAATACTCAAACCAAGACATCCCAAGGATTGGAACCCAAGGCAAAACTACTGCTGGAAAAATTTAAAGTCACGCTCGAATAAAGTTTGGTTATTTTTATATATTATGATATTTTGTTTTTTAGAAAGAGGTTTTTATGAACAATAACGCTGAATATCGTCGCAAGGGACGCGAGTTAACCAAGGGGAAAATACTGAATATTTTCTTGGTAGGTCTAATTTTTTCTAGCCTTGTTGGTGTGGTCACAGGTATTGGCGCAAGTTTTAATCCTGTGCTATCAGAAGATTTGTTAACAGTTCTTGATCCGGGTAACCCAGCGGTTGCTCAATTATTTAATTTAATTGCCCTTGCACTTAGCGGGTATGTCACCTTTGGTTATACAAAAATGTTTATTGGGGTTACAAAAAATGAAAAACCAGAATTTGAACCAATCTTAACTGCTGGTGTAAAAGAGCAACCAATCAATGCTCCATTACTAAGTTTAATTAGCAACTTCTTTCTTGGGTTATGGACACTATTGTTTATCATCCCGGGCATCGTAAAATCTTATAGTTATGCCTTGTCATCGTATTTACTCGTCAATGACAAGACCCTAGGACCAGTTGACGCTATTACCAAATCTAGAACATTGATGAACGGAAAGAAAATGCAGTTATTTATGCTTGATTTGGGTTATTTAGGTTGGTATATCTTATCGCTGTTTACCTTTGGTATCTTGTCCATTTGGGTTTCCGCTTGGCATCAAACCGCAAGAACATTATTTTTCGTTGATGCCGTCCAACCTAACACTCGTTAAGTTCGATCAATGAAAAAGGATTTGCTAAGCAAATCCTTTTTTCTTTCTCTACATTAAATATATAAAACGGTTCGAAATCCACGTTCACCGTAATAGGAATCTGCGCCGTTATGAAAAATAAACGCCCGACCAAATCGTTTATCACCAAACAATGCGCCACCTAAACTTCGGATGCTTTTTGGCGTTAACACCCAAGAGGATGTGGTGGTGTCTATGTCTTGGAGTGATTGAAGATAATGATATTGTTCTTCAGTAAGTAAGGTTGTTCCCATGGCTTCTGCTAATGAAACCGCATTCCCTGCTTTAGGTTTAAATTCCTTACGAGCATCCCACGCGGCTTGATCATAACAAACACTGCGTCTTGCTTTAGGTGATTGCTGCGCACAATCCATGAAGATGATTTTCCCAGTCGCTTCTTCAATACCAACCACATCCGGTTCACCATCGCTCAATTCCATTTGAATTAAGGATTCTATTTTTTTCGTTGTTTTTAATTTTTGTAAAACGGTTTGCCACGAGATGGAGCGATGACGGTATGGGTTAGCTTCAAATCTTTTTTCTAGTAAAACCAAGATTTCTTCTTTGGATAACGACTTATTTTTTTCCATGATTTAAATCCTTCTTTGTGGCCTTATAAGGCTTGCCTTGTTGGTCATAGGTTACCCAAGTTCCAACTGGTTCACCTTTTAAAAAAGTACCTGAACGTTTCAAGGTTCCATCGATCCGATACCATTGCCAATCACCTTCAGGGATGCCATCGATGATTTGTCCTTTAGACCAAATGGTTTTACCGTTGGCGTGGTATTTGGTTACCCACGAACCGGGTCCTTTGATTGCTTTTTTTGCCTTAACCATAACGATAGTATTTTATCATACCCCCATAAAGAATCTTTTGGTTTTTGTTGCTGTATAATGCTGTTGGTTCAATAAATATCCTGTCATGAAAAAATTATTTCTCCATATTCGTTGGTACGTCATTCAAGAGTGGAAAACTTACCTTTTGATGTTTATCTTGCTAGTCAGCATTGCTGTCTTTGCATTGATTCCGGGTTGGTTATTGGGGCTATCGATTGATACGATTATTTCTGGTGGCTTGACCACTTCCAGTTTGTGGTGGTTAGGTGGTTCCTTGATTGCATTCCCGATTGTTCGTTATGGGTTAAGTTATTTTTATAACTACACCACGGTTAAAAAATCTCAACAACTCGCGCACACCCTTCGTAAGAGGTATTTAAGTCACTTATTTAACATGGACTCAAGTTTTTTTGAAACCTACCCTAAGGGAGATTTAATCTCACGGGTGACGGGTGATTTAGATTCCATTATCCAATCGGCAACGGGGTTACTTGAAGGTCTTGTCTTTAATATTGGTTTCATCATGATTACATTGGGGTTGATGATGCTGACCATCAGTTGGGAACTCACGTTAATTTCTGTACTCATCATGCCTATAGGATTAACGATCCTCAATTTGATTCGGGAAAGTAAACGTCAGTATTTTAAAAAGCATCGTGATATTTATGCAGCCTTTACGGAAAAAATGTTGGAATCCGTGGAAGGTCAAAAAGCGATTCGCGCTTATGTTCAAGAGGATATTGATTTAAAGAAACAACATCAAGAAATCAACAATGACATTGAATCTTGGCGATATATTGTCAAATTTGAAAACTGGTTTAACCCTTTGTTTGAAGTCATCTATGGGATTGCGTATGCATTGGCTTTTTCTTTTGGGATATATTTTATTATTCAACAATCGATGACCTTAGGGGGTTTGATTACCTTTGTCACTTACATTGGGATGCTTTATGGTCCATTTATTTCTATCTCAGGTATCTTTGCCCAGTTGAATCAGGCCACGATTGCTGTCGATCGTTTAGAAACGGTGCTTGACCATGTTCCTACAGTACAAGACACACCAAGTTCACAAAAGATTATCGGATTTAAATCGATTGATTTTAAAGGGGTGACTTTCCAATATCCTTTTGATAAACAACCCGTCATTAAAAATATTTCCTTCACCATTCAAAAAGGTCAAACCATTGGGGTGGTTGGTCCAACTGGGGCGGGCAAGTCAACCTTAATTCGCCAATTGCTCCGTGAATTTAATGTCTCAAAAGGGTTGGTGCTCATTGATAATACCCCGATTGAACGATTCAAAATTGAAGATATACGTCAACTGGTCGGTTATGTTCCTCAATCCCACATCTTATTTAAACTTCCAGTTGAAGAAAATATTAAAATTGGTAACCCAAACGCAAGTGTTGATGTTGTGAAGAGTGCCGTGAAAATGGCAGACTTTGAAAAAGACCTACCTTACCTACAATCCGGATTACAAACTATGATGGGTGAAACAGGGGTTAATTTATCAGGTGGTCAAAAGCAACGTCTATCGATTGCAAGAGCCTTGATTAAAGATCCGCAAATTCTCATCTTGGATGATTCGTTAAGTGCCGTGGATATGAAAACCGAACGAACGATTATTCAACACTTAAAAGATTTGCGAAAAGGGAAAACCAACATCATCGTCACCCACCGCTTTTCGGCGATTCAAGAAGCAGATTTCATTCTTGTTCTTGAAGCTGGAGAAATTACCCAACGCGGGACCCATGAATCCCTTATTCGTGAAGATGGTTGGTATAAACGTCAATACATCACCCAGTTAACGGGTTTAGAAGGTCAAGACTAATATGTTAAAAACCATTAAAAAAGTCTTCCGATACATTCTCCCTTATAAAGGTTTATTAACCATCACCATTTCCGCGATGCTCGTGATTCAAGTCTTGGGTTTAATTGCCCCTTTACTTGTTAAATCCATCATGGACGATTATTTGATTGGCATCGAACGACCTTGGTATCAAACCAATGAAGTCGTGGATGCAGTGGAATATCAAGGACGATATTTCCAACAAGACGAACCTAACGGAGATGCCATCTCCATCGTGGTGATTGGTACCAACTATTATGTTTCTGAAGACGTGGTTGCCATTGGGCAAAAGACATTGCTTGGTAACGAGTTAACCATCACCACACCTGATAATCAAATCTTTCAATATCAAGTCACCTTGTTAACACGAGATGAAGTTTTTGCTTTTTACCAACCAAGTGTGGAACCATTGATTTGGTTAATCGTTCTTCTGTTTGTTCGCTTACTCCTACAAATTGCCTTCACGTATATTCAACGAATCAGTTCTGCAATGATTACCGTCAACATGGTGCGAGATGCGCGTAAAGATGCAGTGCGCTCTTTACAACGCATGCCCATGTCTTATTTTGAAAGTGAGCCCTCTGGTAAAATTGCCAACCGTGTCATCAGTGATGTCGGCGGGATGATGGGTTTATTTTCGACAATCATGAACTTATTGGTGAATGCGTCTTTAGCAGTTATCTTCGCTTATATTGGGATGTTTTATCTTAACGCGACCTTGGCGCTGTTTACCTTCCTCTTCTTCCCGTTAGTTTATGTTTGGTTACGATTCTTTGTGAAGCGATTAAATAAACTCGCGGTGAAAGTGAATGAAAACACATCGATGATCACCGCGCAACTCAACGAAATCATTAACGGTATTTCTATTCTACAAATCTTTAATTTCCGAAAATCGATTGAAGATAAATTTGATCGTTTATCTTTGGATACACAAAAAGAAATCCTTAAAGAACAACATCTGCATCTTTCCATTGGTTGGAACATGATTCGATTGGTCGGTGCCTTGGTGACCGCGCTCATCGTTGTTTTCTTTGGTTATGGTTATCTTACCGTCAGTGGGGTGGTAATCACTGCTGGGGTCATTTATGCGTATAACGATTATTTATCACGCTTGGTTGAACCAGTAGGGACGTTATTTAGAGAAATAGGTAATCTTCAACACTCGTTGGTGAAAACTGAACGCATTTTTACCATCATTGATGGGCAACAAGAAGATAATCGCTTAACCGATATTCCTCGTTATCAAGGCAATATCTTCTTTGATAATGTTTGGTTCTCTTACCAAAAAGGTCATCCCATCATTAAAGGAATTACCATGAAGATTGACGCTGGCCAAATGGTTGGCTTGGTGGGTCATACCGGTTCAGGAAAATCTACCTTAACGAATTTATTATTACGCTTTTATGATTTCAAAGAAGGTGACATGGGTAAAATCTTTGTCGATGGGGTGGACATCATCACCTATCCAAAACGAACCTTCCGATCTCATATCGGCATCATCATTCAAGATCCAGTCATGTTTAAAGGAACTGTTGCTGATAACATTCGCTTCGGGATTAGTTCAGTCACGGATTTAGAGGCAGAAACGATTCTTAGAGATATTGGTGGTGGCCCTTTGGTGGACAAACTTGAAAAAGGGATTCACCAAGAAGTATCTAGGAATGGGACTAATTTAAGTGTCGGAGAAAAACAAATGATCTCGTTTGCCCGAGCGATTGTTCATGATCCAGCGATTTTAATCATGGATGAAGCAACCGCCAACATTGACACCGAAACCGAACAACGTATTCAACATGCCTTAGAAAAAGCAAGAAAAGGTCGAACGTTGATTGTCATCGCTCACCGTTTATCGACAATTAAAAACGCAGATAAGATTGTCGTTTTAGAAAATGGTTTAAAAGTCGAAGAGGGAACCCACAAACAATTGATTGCCAACAACCAAACCTACGCGAATATTTATCGTTCTCAAATCAAAACACGAGTTGAATAAATTAAGACTTTGTTTTGCTTAGTTGATAATAATATTCACCTGTGATAAACATCTTGGTGGTCATGATAGGATCATTCATTTCAAAAATATAGATTTCGTGATCATAATACATTTGGACATTTTTTCCTATATCAACGGGTAAATACTCAACTACTTTGGTTAAGAATTCATATCGCTTGGTTGAACCTTTATCCGTTCCTTGATAAACATACTTATCTTTGGTCACAGAGAAAATGCCTTGGCCCACTTCACCTAATCCTTTTCCTACATACCGAACCAATCGAACAGGGATTGATAACTGATAATCTTTTGTCTTTTCGATGGTTTCAATCAACCGTGATTGTTGACGTTGA
>DBCA01000030.1:760-14974 GCA_002292805.1 Caryophanales bacterium UBA970 | reverse complement strand
TTAGGACCGATATTTATTCGCGTCAACGATTTACCCGTCATGGAAAAACAACTCACCCAATTGATGGGGATGACCGTAAAACAAAGAGAAGGATCATTAACTTTATTTGAAATGGCCCCAGGGGGTAATGGTGCCGGCGTGGTGATTGATTATCAACGCATGTTGGGCCAAGCGATTCAAGGATATGGCACGGTTCATCATGTAGCCTTTCGCATTCAAAACCGAGATGAACTTGATGAGTGGCGAATCCATTTACTCCAACATCAGGTTCCAAATTCAGGGTTTGTGGACCGCTATTATTTTCAGTCACTCTATGCCAGAGTTTATGGTCGAGTGTTGTTTGAATTTGCCACCGAGGGGCCTGGTTTCATCGATGCAGAAGAACCTTATGAAACTCTTGGTGAAGCCCTATCCATTCCTCCTCTATTAAAAGTGAAGGCTGACCTGATTCAACGAATGATCAAACCCTTGAATACAAAACGAAGTGGCTTCGTCTTTCCTAAAGAATATTAATGAAACCACCTAAACCCAAACAATCAATCGTCGTTCTGGGTTTATATGTGCTTAGTTTGCTCTTGTTGTTCGTGTCATTATTCTTCCGATCGACACCAACGTTAGTTTTTTCTTTAACGTATCAACCCTTGAATGTCACCACTACCGCCACCGTGGATGAAGAAGATTTTTTATTTTTTTCAGAACTGAATCAAGACATTGTATTACCAAGTTTTCCTCAAGGAGAATATCGTCTTCATGTCACGACCTCAGGTGGGATGGTTGTAGAAACTCTCATTGATTCAGGGCTTTCCGCCATCACCTTGGTCACGGGTGAACAGAGCATGGCGATTGAGATGGATGAACTGATTGGTGAACACCAACTCTCATGGCGGCAACCTTCCTCCTCTTCCGTGGTTCTTACCTTCACCAATTTTGTTAAAATAAATGGTAGTCTTCTGTATGGCGTCTATATCGAAGACATTCGAGTATATAAAATTTAACGTATGGAACATCAAGGAACGATTAAATTAACCACCCCAAGATTAATCTTGAGACCTTTGCAATTAACGGATGCAGAGAGTATGTTTTTAGGTTGGGCGACCGACCCTGAAGTGGTGAAGTATTTATCTTGGAAACCACATTTATCCGTGGATGAAACCAAAAGAATTATTAGTTATTGGATGAGTAATTATCCTGATCCTAAATTTTATGTTTGGGGCATTCAATTAAAAAATGGACCCTTGATTGGTACGATTAGCATTCATTCCATTCATGAAGGCTTTCAACGTGGAGAAGTTGGTTATGCTCTCGCTAAACGATATTGGAATCAAGGGTATGTCACCGAAGCGTTACAAGCCGTTGTCGATTTTTCTCTTGGGATTGTTGGTTTTAATCGCCTAGAAGCCCATCACTCGATTTATAACCCTGCCAGTGGGGCGGTCTTAATTAAAGCTGGTTTCCAACATGAAGGCGTGCTCAGACAATACTACCGAAGTAACGATGGTTATCAAGATTCCAGTATGTATGCCATCCTGCTAAAGGATTGGACTTTAGCCCAAAAATAGTTGTGCTATAATTCGTAAGGCAAAATTGATGAAAAACTGGAAACGTAATATCTCATTCTTTATCGCTGGGCAAATGATTTCATTTGTCGGGTCTTTGTTAGTGCAATATGCAATCTTTTGGTATATCAATTTAGAAACCAAATCAGGCACTGTGTTAACCATCGCCATCATTGCCTCATTTATCCCTTTGCTTATTTTTTCCCCCATCGCCGGTGTGCTTGCCGATAAGATGAATCGAAAGTTATTGATTATCATCGCCGATGGTTCGATTGCTTTGGTGACCCTGGTCACGGCTATCTTATTTTCTTTAGGCGACATCGAAATTTGGATGTTGATTGTCGTCACGGTTATTCGCGGCATTGGTCAAGCGATTCATGGACCAGCGATTGGTGCTGCCATTCCTTTGATGGTTCCCCAAGATAAACTCATGCGTGTGCAAGGCATTCAAACCGGTATTCAATCAGCGTTTAATGTCCTAGGACCGATCATTGCTGCGGTGCTCATCTCATGGTTTAGTATTGGTTTTTTATTTTATATAGACACTGTTACCGCGGTCTTAGGTGTGGCGACGTTATTATTTTTTGTCACCATTCCCAAGCATGTCAATGAAGGTAAGAAACAAACCACCTCAGGTGTTCAAGATTTCGTTGCAGGGTTAAAGTATGTTAAAACGCATTCATTCCTAATTCCGTTTTTTATTTACTTATTTGTCGTTCTCATTTTGGTTTCACCGGTTGCATTCTTATCACCTCTTCAAGTCGTTCGTTCATTCCAAACATATGGAACAGATGTGTTCCGCTTAACCATGGTTGAAGTTGGCTTCTCTGGAGGCATGACCATCGGGGCGTTATTGGTCGCATGGTGGGGTGGATTGAAAAATCGAATTGTGACCGCAGGCATTGCTATTTCCATCATGGGATTTGGGGTGTTCATGTTAGGTGTGGTTGGTAATTTTTATGTTTACTTTATCTTTATGTTGATTCAAGGGGTTGTCTTGCCTTTTTATAACACCCCGATGACGGTGATGATTCAAGAACAAGTCGATCCTGCTTACATGGGCCGAGTGTCAAGTATCTCCGTGATGATCAATTCCATCGCGATGCCAATTGGCATTGCCTTGTTTGGCCCATTGGCAGATGTCGTCTCCATTGAATTATTGTTGTTGATTTCCGGAGCCTTGATGATGATTTTTGGTTTACTTTATTTGGTCAATCGCCCGATGATGAACGCGGGCATGCCAAAAGCAAAGCCAATCAGCCAGGCGAAATAAATCAATCTGTTAACGTTGTGGTTGAAAGAATGTTTTAAAGACCAAAGGTGCGCCTAGCGTCATCCAAATCGCAATCAAAAAATAACGAAGAAAGTCTAACATCTGGTCACCTAACGTTGGGTTGATTTCAAAGTCGATCGAGTATAAACCCATTTCAAAGACTGCTTTTATTCCAACACGAATCGCCAAGGCAATCCCTAATCCTACCACGAGTTTAATGATGGCGATAGGCCGTTTTGTCTTTTCTTTAAAGCCGATGTAACGACGTTCTAAAGGGTAACCAAGGCTAAACCCAAAGATACTCGCCGAGGCTAAAAATACATTCTTGTCATTGGTGAGGATGGCAATCGGTAACAACAAGATCAGTGGCAAGTATTGAACATAGGTTGAAGCGAAGGGTTTGGTTTGTATATATCGAATCAATTGATAAAAACTATAGGCGATGGCCGATCCAAAGATCACATCACTTAAATAATGTTCTCCTAAATATAGACGAGATAGCATGACCAAGATCACCATCACCGTTAAGAAAGTGGTGAACCACTTGCCCACTTGACGATGTTTTTCGGAAAGGACCAACGCCATGGTGGTGCTATTTTGCGCATGCCCACTTGGTAAGGAAGTTCCTAGCGATCCTTCGCCTATGAGTTGAATGGATTCAGGATGTTCAACGTAAGGACGAGGGGTGTTGGTTAAAAACTTTAATGACCCGTTGAAAACCGCACCATAAAGAAAAAACATAATAAATCGGTAGGCAAACTTCTTATCAAACGTCCAATAGAGGACAGCACCGACAATTAAAAAGACGGTTTCATCACCAAACTGAGTGATGAATAAAAAGAAGGCATCAAGAAAGTCTGAACGAAAACTTTGGATGAATTCACTGATGGTTAAATTGATGGAGGTCATGGTGATTTATTTTCCTTTGGTTTTTTTGAAGTACTTTTTATAGTCTCCATAACCTAGGCTATCGAGTTGATCAAAAGGGATGAATTTTAAGGATGCGGAATTAATGCAGTATCTTAATCCACCCTTGTCTAAAGGGCCATCCTCAAAAACGTGACCAAGATGAATATCGGAGTCTTGGCTTCTGACTTCCACGCGGACCATGCCATGAGAATAGTCACTTCTCTCTAAGATGGAGGTTTCCACAATGGGTTTGGTAAAACTCGGCCAACCACAACCAGAATCAAACTTATCTTCTGAGGTAAATAAAGGTTTACCATCAAGCACATCCACATACAATCCATGAGCGTGGTTATCCCAATATTCGTTATTGAAGGGTGGTTCAGTTCCACTTTCTAATGCAACAGCACGTTGAATAGGGGTTAATTGACGAGGGTCGATTTTCTTTTTCATGAGTTTTTTCCTGTCTACAATTTAATTAATTATAGCAAAAATGCTATCATTACATCAGTTTTAGACTTATTAAGAAAGGTAAATTCATATGGCAGATTTATTTAAAAAAGCATTTGAGTTCAAAGACGTTGATAACGTCATTGATTTAGGCATTTATCCATATTTTCATGCTTTAGAAAGTAAGCAAGATATTGTCGTTAAAATGGAAGGTCATCGTAAGGTGATGATCGGTTCAAATAATTACCTTGGTCTCACTGGTGATAAACGTGTCATTCAAGCTACGGTCAAAGCAGTTAAAAAATATGGATCAGGGGTTTCAGGATCGCGATTCTTAAACGGGACATTGAGTTTGCATTTGGATTTAGAACAAGAACTTGCTTTGTTCATGGAAAAAGAAGCAGCCTTAACGTTTCCTAGTGGCTTTCAATCGACCTTAGCGATTATTTCAGCGATTGCTGGTCGTGACGATATTATTTTCTCTGATAAAGAAAATCATGCCTGTATTTATGATGGGATTCGTTTAAGTTATGCTTCATCGGTTCGTTACAACCACAATGACATGAAACATTTAGAAGAGCTCCTCCAAGAAGCCGATCCTAAGGCGGGAAAACTGATTGTCACGGATGGGATATTTTCCATGTCAGGAGACATTGCCAAGTTACCTGAGATTCTCACTCTTGCTAAAAAATATGGGGCGCGTGTCATGGTCGATGACGCTCATGCTTTTGGTGTCTTAGGAATCAAAGGCCGGGGCACTGCTGAACACTTTGGCTTGCATGAAGAAGTCGATATGATTATGTCCACCTTTTCAAAATCACTAGCCTCTATCGGTGGATTTGTGGTTGGTAAAAAAGAAGTGGTCAACTTTATTAAACATAAATCACGTCCATTTATTTTTTCTGCAGCTTTGACGCCAGCCTCAACCGCAAGCGCCCTTGCTGCCTTAAGAATTCTTAAAGCAGAACCAAAAAGACCAAAAGCTTTATTAGACATTGCCGCGTATGCTCGCAAGCGCTTGCTTGAAAAAAAATTACCGCTTGCCAATGATTCCATAGCCCCGATTATTCCTATCTATACATATACGATGATGAGAACCTTTGTGATTGCAAAAATGCTTTATCAACAAGGTGTGTATGTCAATCCAGTGATTCCACCTGCAACCCCGGAAGGTCAATGTTTGATTCGTACCAGTTACACCGCCACCCACACCAAGGCATTGATTGATGAAGCAGTTGAGATTATCGCTGATGTGATTGCCAAAGTTCCTCAAGATGAGAAAGCCATCATGGCCATGCTTCATGACATTAAGTAAAGACGCAGTTATTTTGATTACCGGCGCATCTCAAGGAATTGGTTTTGAACTTGCGCAGCAATTTCAAAGCCTTGGATATCGCGTGGTCGGTGTGGCAAGAAATTTACCAAAGAAGAAAGTTAGTTTTGATGCACAAATCATGGATGTCACCAAGATGGAAACGATTGAACAAACCACGACCTATATTCAAAAAAAATATGGCCGCTTGGATGTGCTGATCAACAATGCTGGTTATGGCATTGCCGGACCGATTGAAGAAACGCCATTAAGTGCGGTTAAGCAACTCTATGATGTGAACGTCTTTGGCATGCATCAAGTCACCCAATCGTGTTTACCTTTACTCAAAAAATCCACTGGTTTGATCATCAATATTGGCTCAGTCGCTGGTGATTTCACCATCCCTTTTCAGACCTTTTATTCCATGACTAAATCCAGCGTGGCCACCTACAGCGAAGGTCTTCGCCTTGAATTAAAACCGTTGGGTGTTCGTGTGGTGAATGTTAAACCTGGTGACACCAAATCCAACTTTTCTAGTCAACGGCAAAAGTTTACGAAACCTCAATCTCCCTATCAAGCAAGAACATCACGCTCACTCGCGGTCATGGAAAAAGATGAAAAAAATGGTTTACCAGCCTCGCTTGTGTTTAAGGTATGCAACCGAATCCTTCATCAAAAGAATCCACCATCCCATGTAACCGTTGGTGTTTCCTATCGACTGATGCAAGGATTAAAGAAAATACTTCCCAATCGCCTGGTGCTTTGGTTGATTTATCAAATCTACGGCAAGTAAACTTATTTTAGATAAGCCTGAATGATACTTTGAACCCCTTGTTCTCCATATTGATCGACGAGAGATGTTAAAGTCTTTTTCACTTGTTCAACCATGGGCAAAGGGTGAAGACTTGATGCCAAAGCGATGGATAAATCCTTTAAAAAATGTTTGAGATAAAATGTAGCCGACCAATCTTTTTCTAGCATTTTTGGGCCATAATGGGTGACACTATACGATTGCGCTGCTCCTGAGGATAAAATCGAAAGCACGTGTTTTAAATCTAGGTTTTTTTCGGTGGCGTAACTGAGGGCTTCTGCCAATCCAATCAATTGCCCAGCAATCGCAATTTGGTTTGCCATTTTTGCATGCTGACCCATGCCGGCTTTGCCCATATAGAAAATATGTTTTCCTAGCAGATTGAATAAAGGGAGTGCCGCCTCATACACTGCGCGATCGCCACCCACCATGATCGTTAAACTTTTTTCAATCGCACCTTTTTTTCCACCAGTGACTGGGGCATCGAGTAGATTCATATCTTTAGCTTTTGCTTGTTGGTAAAGTGTTGCGGCTAATTCTGGACTAGAGGTGGTGAAGTCGATGATTGTGGTTTTTGGTTTGCTCTCACGTATTAGAAGTGTATAAATCTCTTTCACATCCGCTGGGGTTCCTAACATGGTGAGGATCATGTCTTGGTGTTTGATGACATCCACGAGATTGGTGACGACATGAATCCGCGGATCAATGGATGTTGCTTTTTCAATTCGACGATTAAAGGCAGTAACTTGATGAAATGGCAAAAGATGTTTGATCATGTTTGATCCCATCACTCCTGTGCCAATCCATAAAATCTTCATCGATTCATTTTATCCTTTTTAAACGATAAAAACCAAGGTATGCTAAAATAAAAAAGTTATGGTGATTGCCCTTAGTTTATTTCTAGCGACCTATGTAGCATTACTTATTTTTTCTAATTTCAAAGCGTATATTGCCATTGCCATGGCAGGTGCATTTTTGCTTCTTGGTTTTACTGAACTCAGCAACGTTTTCTCCTCAGCAATGAATTGGAATGTGTTTATGATCATTGCAGGAACGATGATTGTGGTTTCCGAGTTTATTGAATCTGGGATGCCTGCTTTGTTAGCAGATTGGATGATGAGCAAAGTGTCATCAACCAAATGGGCCATCATCTTATTGGCAGCATTTGCCGGGATTGTTTCTGCGTTTGTCGATAATGTTGCCACGGTGTTGATTGTCGCTCCAATCGCCTTGGACATTGCTAAGAAAACCAAGATGTCGCCTGTACCTTTGGTGATTGCTGTGTCTGTATTTGCCAACATTCAAGGATTTGCCACGTTAGTAGGCGACACCACCTCGGTCATGCTTGCAGGACCACAATTCGGGGATATGAACTTTTTTGATTTTTTCTTTGTTAACGGGACCATTGGTCCTTTCTTTATTGTGCAAATTGGCACCCTCGCAAGTTTGGTGATGTTTTGGTTTATTTTAGGAAAACAACAATCGTCTATTGAATTTAAACATCAAACCAAAGTTGAAGATTATTCTCCAAGTTTCTTTCTTGCAGGAATTTTGATTCTACTGATTGTTGCCTCCTTTGTTCCTAATCTTCCCAATGAAATCAACGGATACATTACGTTAGGGATGGCCTTCATCTTTGTAATGTACCGCGTCTTCATTAAAAAGCAATCGAAGGCAATACTTAACGCTTATCAAGCGATTGATTTTGAGACGCTTGGTTTACTCTTTGGCTTGTTTATTTTAATCATGGGTTTAGACAATCAGGGCGTGATTGCTGCTTTAGGTGATTGGCTTGAATCGATTGGTAATGGCGATCCAATCATGATTTACACAATCATTGTGTTCGCATCGGTTTTGTTCTCAGCATTTATCGATAATATCCCTTATGTTGCAACCTTATTGCCTGTGATGATGCGGGTGGGATTGAGTTTAAATCTAGGGATTCCCCCTTATCTATTGTTATTTGGTCTACTTGCAGGGGCGACGTTAGGTGGTAATTTAACCCCCATCGGGGCTTCGGCGAACATTGCTGGGATTGGCTTTTTAAAGAAAGTTGGATTTAAAGTGTCGTTTGCTGACTTTTTTAAGATTGGTTTTCCGATTACGCTTGCCGCTTTAACCACGGGCTATATTCTAATTCTTGTGTTGTTTGCCTAACCTGCAACTTAACAAACATTTCACGCAAGATAAGTAGTATCTTTTCCTATTCAATCCGGAATACTCGTATAATGATTTTTGTATTTGGAGGAAATCAAATGTTAGTACTAAAAGGTATCGTTAAGAACTATGTGGTTGCAAAACAACCTTTTCCCGCACTGCGAGGTGTAGATTTATCGTTTAGAAACAATGAGTTTGTTTCTATTTTAGGACCATCTGGATGTGGTAAAACCACGATGATGAATATCATTGGTGGATTAGACCGTTATACGGCTGGTGACTTAATTGTCGATGGCAAATCAACCAAGAACTTTACCGAATCTGAATGGGATAGTTATCGTAACGCGACGATTGGGTTTGTCTTTCAAACGTATAACCTTATCTCTCACTTATCGGTCTTAGATAACGTTGAAATGTCACTACGCTTGTCTGGGGTTGGTCAAAAAGAACGCCGCAAGCGGGCGATGGATGTCTTGATTGAAGTTGGTTTAAAGGATCACGTCTTTAAACGTCCTAACCAATTGTCGGGTGGTCAGATGCAACGGGTTGCCATCGCTCGAGCCTTGGTGAATAACCCAAAAATTTTATTGGCTGATGAACCAACCGGCGCGTTGGATACCACCACCAGTGGTCAAATTCTTGATTTAATTAAAAAGATTTCCAAGGGCCGTCTTGTCATCATGGTGACGCATAACGCAGAACTTGCTTCGATTCATTCAGACCGCATTGTCAAACTTCTTGATGGCCGAGTGGTTGGTGATACACGGCCAGAAGTGATCGACACAGAAGCCAGCGGTAAGTTAATGACGAAGCGCACCACCATGCCTTTTTCAACCGCTTTAAAAACTTCTGCGAATAATTTATTAACGAAAAAAGGTCGAACACTCATTACCTCCTTAGCGGGAAGTATTGGGATTATTGGGATTGCCTTGGTCTTGTCGATATCCCAAGGGATGACAACGTATGTTGGCACGCTTCAAAGCGATACCTTGGCTGGATTCCCTATTACCATCACGCCTTCCATACGTCAATTCGGTCCACCAGATATTGCCAATCCAAGTAATTTAGATTTTCCAAGTTCAACCGTGGTGACTGAATATAACTCACGCCCTGATGAACACATCAATAATATATCCACAACCTTTATTGATTATTTAGAAGACATGCCTTCTCCATACTTCAATGCGGTCACTTACTCGAGAGCCATGGCCATGCAACTCGTTTCTAAAACCTCAGGAGGAAGTTATAAGTTATTGTCCTCCACTGGCGGCGGCGCTTTCTCATTTGCAAGAAGCTTTTATGAATTACCAAATAACATCGATTTTATCTCTAGTCAATATGATGTCTTGGCAGGACGACTACCTGATTTAACCAAGACCAATGAGTTGGTCATGATCGTTGATGTTCGTAACCGAATCGACGCAGGGTTCTTTAGTGACTATGGTTTAGACATTGGTGATGGTCTTGATTTTGATAATATCATTAGCGAAAATTCTGCTTTTGATGTGAAGTGGATTCCTAACGATGTGTTTTACACCCAAGGAACAGAAGGCGACAAAGTAAAGTTTTCTTTCAATCCATTTAGTGGTCAACAAATGTATAACAATGAACTTTCATTAGGCTTAAATATCGTTGGGGTGATTCGCGTGAAGCCTTCGGCAAGTGCTGAATTATTGACGGCAGGGATTGCCTATTCACCAGCTTTAACCACGTATGCTTTTGATGATGCAACCGTCGGTTCAAAGCAATCACAAATTGTCACCGAACAAGTTAGAGTGTGGAATGATGATTCAAGAGATCCATACATCGTCACAGGAACCTTAAACGAATTCGCTAATGAAGCTGCTTATGAATTAACACTTAAGTCCATGGGTGGATCCACCTTGCCTGTTGGCGTTCAAATTTACCCAAGCACCTTTGATGATAAAGATCGTATCAAAGCTTACATCGATGAATATAATTACCTCGAAGATGGGACTAGAAAACCATTGAACGATGTGATCATCTACACTGATTTGGCGGAAAACATTACCTCAACGATTACTGAGTTAATCAACACCATCGCGATTGTCTTAACCGCGTTTGCTTCCATCTCTTTATTTGTTTCATCGATCATGATTGGCATCATCACCTATGTATCGGTGATTGAACGTACCAAGGAAATTGGGATCATGCGCTCATTGGGTGCACGAAAGAAAGACATCGCTCGTATTTTCAATGCAGAAACCATCCTCATCGGATTTGTATCAGGGGTGTTAGGTATTACCATTACGTTGTTACTCAACATTCCAATTAACATCATTATCTTAAACTTAATTGAAGTTGCTGACTTCACTGAGTTATCACCGTTATATTCAATCGGTCTGATTTTACTTTCCACCTTCTTAACCTTACTCGCGGGATTAATTCCTTCTGGCATTGCCGCTAGAAAAGATCCAGTGATCGCCTTAAGAACTGAATAAGCCATTGGCTTGAAAATCCTTTATAATCAATTCGATGAAATTAACTTTATCGTTTTTATTTAAATTGTTTATCTTCTCTTTAAGCACCCTTGGTGTTTATTTAACCGTAAGAGATGTAGTCTATCCAATTGAAGCCCTCAGTTACTTCACCACCATCATCAATATTTTTACTGCGTTCTTTTATGCGTTTTTCATCATTGAACTTGTCCTAAGAAAAGGTCCTCGCCCTTTGTTACGATTTTTTAAACAATCGCTCATGGTGTACCTCATCATGACGATGCTTGTCTACTCATTTATCTTAATTCCCTACATCATTGAAGAACAAATCAATTATCAAATCTTTAGTGGTAAGGATTTGCTGATCCACTATGTTGTACCAATCAGCGTTCTTGTTGACTATATTTGGTTTGAAGAAAAAGGAAAAATAAAATCGTTTTACGCCCTTGCCAATATATTCAACATCGTCTTCTATGTCACCTATTTATCTCTTTATATATCGTTAGGTGGACGCTTTCATTCCGGCAACAACCTATCCATCTATCCTTATTTTTTCCTAAACATAGAGCAAATAGGTCTTAATTCAGTGATCTTGGTTTGCTTAGGTATTCTGGTGGTGGTGATATTTGTAGGTTGGGTTATTTATATGATTGATCAACTCATCAGCATTCCTTTAAAGCTAAGTCAAGTCAAACGCAAATAACTTGCATTTGCGTTTGACTTCATATAAACTCTTTTTCGTATAGGGGTTTATCGATGAAAAAAATATTGTTACTTTGTTCAACCTTGGTCGCCATCTCCTTAGCGTCTTGTGGGGATACTACCACTGACGAGAAGTCTTTGATTGCAACGTTATTTCCTCAATATAGTCTCGCTGAGCAATTGGCAGGGGATTTGCTTGACGTTGAATTCTTATTACCGGTTGGTTCTGATCCCCATGACTTTGAACCTACCCCAAGTCAACGAGTGAACCTTAATAATGCTGATGTCGTTTTATTCACCAGTGAATCCTTTGAACAATGGATTCATTCTCTTGAAGACACCGCCACGGGAAAACTTGTTGATTTATCTCAAGTGGTGACATTGATAGAAGCGGAAGAACATGATCACGACCACTTGATGACTGGGCCAAAGTTTGCAGAGGACCATGTTGAGGATGGTTTTGATCCTCATTATTGGTTAGACCCTTTGAACGGGTTGGCCATGCTTGAAGCGATTAGCGAAGAAATATTATTGTTGGTTCCAGAACATACCTTGTTGGTGGAAAGTCGGAAACTCCTTATTCAAGAAGCTTTAGAAGACACCATTGAGCTTTATCAAGAATTGGTTCTTGAAGGTGAAGAACTCGATGTTGTCTTTGCCGGTCATCATGCCTTTGCTTATTTGACCAATTATGATGTCCATGTGCTCACTCCCTATTCGGGATTTTCCACGGATGTCATTCCAACCGCGCAATCGCTCATTGAGTTTTCTCAATTAATCTCAGACCTCGGCACCAATGTCTTGTATGTTTCTTCCTCCGATAATAACGCGGTGATTGAATCCTTGATGGATGCCAATCCATTGCTGGAAACCCAACTCTTATACACATTAGAAAACGTTAGCCAATCACAGTTTGATTCAGCCATTCGCTATCAAGAATTATTGATGATAAACTATGAATCGTTATCACACAGTGAAAACTAAACCTATCATTCAAATTAAAAACCTTCATGTCACCTTTGATCAATTAAAGGTTATTCAAGATGCTTCCATTGATTTTTTTCCTCGTGATCAAGTCGCGTTGGTTGGTGCAAACGGGGCCGGTAAGACAACGTTATTAAGAATTATTTTAGGTTTAATTAAGCCTGAAAGTGGCCTTGTTCAGATTCAATCCAATCTATCGATTGGTTATTTGCCACAAGTGCTTACCTTGGGTGACCGATTGTTTCCCATGACCGTCAAAGAAGTGATCAATCAAGGTTTAATTGCCAAGAAAAAATTTCCACGATGGACCAATCAAGAAGATGGAAAGAAGATTGCTAAAGCCTTAAAACAATTTTCAATCGAAGATCTTGCAAACCAAGCGTTTGGGTTGCTCTCCCTTGGCCAAAAACAAATGGTTCTTTTTGCCCGGATGATGGTTCAAGAACCAGACATTGTGTTTCTTGATGAACCGACAAGTTCTTTGGACGTCAATCGTAAGGATTCCATTTATGACATTCTTGATAGCTTGAAGAAAAAACAAGTTCCCTATGTCATCATCACCCACGATTTACCAAGCTTTTCAAGCCACATTCAACGGGTGATCTATTTAGAGCATAAAGTTTTATTTGATGGTTCCTATAATGCTTTCTGTGAGAACAAAACATTCTCACTGTTTATTCATACCCACAGTCACGGAGACCATCATGACCATTAATCAATTCTTTGAGTACTTTCAATATCCCTTTATTGTCAGAGGCTTACTGATTGGATTATTGGTTGCAATCATTGCCTCGATGCTAGGACACTTTTTAGTCCTAAAGAAAATGTCATTAATTGGCGATGGTTTGGCTCATGTGGCTTACTTATCGGTCGCCATCTCCATCGCGTTTTTTTCCCAGTCACTCATTTTTAATTTAATACTTGCCACGTTTGCTTCTTTACTTATTCATTATTTAGTATCTTCAAACAAAGGATATAGTGATGCGATTATTGGTGGGATTGCCACCAGCGCGATTGCCTTAGGAACGATCATCATTACCACCAACCCAAATCAAAATGTTCGGATTGAACAATTTTTATTTGGTAGTTTATTACTTCTTAGAGACTTAGACGTTATCGCTGTGATCATCCTTACCATCTTGGTTGTAGGCTTTATTAGCCTATTTTTTAACGAATTGATGACCTTAACCTTTGACCAAGATTTTGCCAAGGTCAACCGATTCCATCCTCAGTGGTATCAAATCGGATTAGCAATTTTAACGTCTTGGTTGGTGATCATTGGGATTCGCGCAACCGGGTCTTTACTGATTTCTAGCTTTTTAATTTTTCCAACATTAATTGTCATGAACTTTAAGTTTGGTTTTATGAAAAGTTTTCTTATTGGAATTCTTATTGCCATCGTGAACTTTGTGATAGGATTTTCTATTTCTTTATGGTTTGATTTACCCACGGGGAGTACGATTGTTTTAACGTACAGCGTCCTCTGGTTGTTCAGTGTTTTCTTAAACCCAATGTTGAAAGGATTGAAACGATGAAACTAGACCCTTCATGTCACCGAGATTTTTTCCATCATCATCAACTGAAAAACACACCTGCTCGAGATC
>DBCA01000030.1:0-745 GCA_002292805.1 Caryophanales bacterium UBA970 | reverse complement strand
GGGATCTTGTTTATCATTTGCTACAAGCGAATCAACCAATCACCTTAGAAAAATTATTTAACTTAGTTAGTAAACAAACCAAGGCAGGCAAGATATCTCATTCAACCGTGTTTAGAATTTTAGAACAATTTATCAAAGTGAAGATTATTGAAAAAATCAATTTAGAAACAGAAGCAACGCCGCTTTATCAAATCCTTGATTCCGATCACCACCATCATCAATTGGTCTGTACCTCATGCAAAAAAATTGTGACGATTGAAGAATGCCCATTAAGTAACTACGAAAAAAAAGTAGCGAACCAGCATCAATTCGCTATTCATCATCACCAATTTACGCTTTATGGACTTTGCCAGATTTGTCAAGAAAACGCACGTTAAGCCAAACTTCGTTATGCCTTAAAAAAGGTAATGTATACGGGCCATTGTATCGGGCAATTTTAGGAGCACCTACAGGAACCATTTTCAATGTCGCTAACGTTACATTCATCTTTTCCATGATTGCTTGAAGTTTGTCTTGGTTAATCAAACCAGAGAATCGGTACACCAAGACATGTTGTGCTGGATAATCCTTTATTTTCATTTGAGAATCCATCGGTTGGGGAATATCGGTTTCATGCATTTTTGGGATCACAAATTCCATGCTTTGTTCATTGGATTCTAAATCATTAATGACGGGAACCGTCATCTTCATCTTCGTGGATGTGTTGTTGTTACCGGAAATGTAATTAAACAAATAACCAAAACCA
>DBCA01000020.1:26209-30302 GCA_002292805.1 Caryophanales bacterium UBA970 | reverse complement strand
GATTGATATTTAAACCTACGCCCAAAATGACATGCTGAAGGGTATTTTCTTGTTGTTTGGTTTCAATCAACATCCCAGCAATTTTTTTGCCGTTGACCATTAAATCATTGGGTAGTTTATGATCAACATGAATCCCATAGTGAATAAAAAAAGATTGACACAATTGAATAAAAACGGACTCAATGGCTTTGACATTGGCATACTTTTGAAAAGATTTCATCAACAAAGAAACAAGAATATTTTCGTTAGGATTACTTTGCCATTGTCTAACCAACTGGCCCCGACCTGCGTATTGAAAACGTGCACGCACAATCGTGAAGTGAGGCAATGAATCGGCATGTAGTTTTAAGTAATTATTGGTTGAATCAATCGTGTCAAAGGTTAGAATCGCCATGGTTAGCCAACCGCAACAGAGAACTTGGCTAAACAAGCAAGTTGATCGCCGACATAGGCTTGGCCTTCAAAAAAGAAGAAACCAACCTTGCGATGAAGAAGGGTCACATGCAATCGTAATGTATCGCCGGGAACCACAAGACGCTTAAATTTCACTTCTTGAATGGATGAGAAATACCCAATCTTGCCAATATAAGTAGGCGCAGTCAGCACACATACAGCTCCGGTTTGTGCAAACGCTTCCACGATTAAAACTCCAGGAAATACTGGGTTTTTCGGAAAATGCCCCGGGACCCAAAAAGCACTTGATAAAATATCTTTTTCACTAACAGCAGAGACCAATGGTTGGTTTTCTAAAATGCGGTCAATCATGATGAACGGTTCGCGGTGAGGAATAATGGTTTTAATTTTATCGAGATTGAACATGGTTACCTCTTAAAAATTAACGCGGCATTTTGCCCGCCGAATCCAAGATTGATATTCAAGGCGTAATTCACTTGTCGTTTCACCGGTTTTCCTAAGGTGTAATTTAAATCACATTCAGCAGCTGTTTCCGTGGTGGTGATGGTGGGTGGGACAACCTGATTCACGAGGGCAAGGATACAGGCAATCGATTCCACAGCACCGGTCGCTCCTAGCATATGTCCGGTCATGCCTTTGGTGCTTGATACATTTAATTGATAGGCGTGAGGACCAAAAACTTTTTTAATCCCTAAGGTTTCAATCCGATCATTCAATGGGGTGGATGTTCCATGAGCATTGATGTAATCGATTTGATGAGGTTGAATACCAGCATCCGTTATTGCTAATTCCATGCACTTGCTAATGCCTTCAGCGGTTTCATCTGGTGCCGTCACATGGAATGCATCCGAGGTTGATCCATAGCCAACAAGCTCTGCATAAATTTTTGCCTTACGGGCAATCGCGTGGTCATAGGATTCTAGAATTAAAACCCCTGCCCCTTCACCCATGACAAATCCAGAACGCTTTTTATCAAATGGCATACTCGCTAAGTTAGGATTATCTCCCATGTGTAAAGCCCGCATCACCGCGAATCCGCTAATCCCTAAAGGATTGATGGAAGATTCTGAACCACCGGCAAAGGCCACATCCAAATAGCCATCACGAATATAGCGAAAAGCTTCACCAATTGAATTGGTGCTTGCCGAGCAAGCGGTGACCACTGGTAAGTTTGGACCTTTGGCTTTGAAGCGCATGGAAATATTGCCACCGATAAGATTAATGATTGAATTGGTAATAAAATGTGGAGAAATTCTTTCTAACCCACGACTATGGGCAACTTGAGATTCTGTCCAAATCGAATTCAATCCGCCGATTCCAGAGCTAACAAAGGTGCCAAAGCGGTAAGGATCGACTGATTCAGGTTTTAGTTTCGCATCTTCATACGCTTCGCTTGCGGCCAAAATTCCTAAGACAATGACTCGATCAAGCTTACTTGCACTTCGTTCATCCATATATTTGGATGGGTCTAAATGTTTAACTTCCGCGGCAATTTTTACTTTACTAATGCTTGGATCAAACAAGGTGATCGTGGCAATGCCATTCATCCCTTTGAGCATGTTGGTCCACATCGTGGACACATCATTGCCAACAGGAGTCACGGCACCAAGTCCAGTCACAACGACTCTTTTTTTCATGATGATTGGCTCCTTATTAATACATGGTCATCCCACCATCGACGACAATGGTTTGTCCTGTAATATATTGTGCCTTATTTGACGCTAAAAAACTAACCATAAAAGCAATATCTTCCGGTTGACCAAATTTTTTCAAAGGAATCATGCCAAGTGCAGATTCTTTGATCGCAGGGGATAATCCCGCCGTCATTCTTGTTTCAATGAATCCAGGGGCGACAACATTCACGGTGATATTTCGACTTGCCATTTCGCGGGCAAGGGTCTTGGATAAACCAATGACACCCGCTTTGGCAGCCGCGTAATTGGCTTGTCCAGCGTTGCCCATCATTCCAGCAACCGAGGCAATATTAATGATTCGACCTTGACCTGCCTGCATTAATGGTTTTAAGGCATACTTACAAGTTGCCCAAACCCCTTTTAAGTTCGTTTCAATGACGCGATCAAATTGATCTTCGCTCATTCGTAACATCAAGGTATCATCGGTGATTCCAGCGTTGTTGACTAAAACATCTAAGCGTTGAAAGGTTTGAATCGTTGTTTGAATTAATTTTTCTGCTTCGCTGACTTGGCTTAAATTGGCTTGAACCGCCAAGGCTTGACCACCCAGGGACTGAATCGTGGAAACTAGCTTATCGGCAGCATCCTTGGAAGCGTGGTAATTCACCACGACAATAAAGCCATCTTTGGCCAATTGTAAACTGATGGCTAGTCCTATCCCTGTGGCCCCACCGGTGACAATGGCAACTCGTTTTGGTTCACTCATATCATAAACTCCTTTATTGTTTGTAAATCATCCATTCCATTGTAAGAAACCGCGTGTGCATCGGGAATGATTTTTTTTACTAAATTGGTTAAGACATTGCCAGGACCAATTTCTAAAAAATGAGTAATCCCTTGCTTTGATAAGTATTGGATCGACGCTTCAAATTGAACAGAGGCTTTCACTTGATTCGTGAGATATAAAGGTAACTCCGAAAGGGTTGGTAAAGGTTTTCCTGTCCAATTGAATATCATCGGCGTGTGTGAGGGTTTGAAGGTGATGGTTCGGCAAAAGGATGCAATGGCAGTACTTGCGGATTGCATTAACGGCGAATGAAATGCCCCCGAAACATTCAGTGCAATGGTTCTTTTCGCTCCTTGTTTGGTCGCTTCTAGCATCGCTTCTTTAACGGCCAAGGCGTGGCCAGAGATCACCAATTGCCCAGGACTATTGATGTTGGCAATCACCACCACATGCCCTTCGCGACTGATGGCTTGGCAAATGGATTGTAAGGTTACAAAAGATAAACCAAGAATCGCTGCCATCATTCCCGGATTAGCTTCACTTGATGAAGCCATGGCTTTGGCCCGATGTTGAATCAATTGGAGGGTGGTTGCTAAGTCAGTGTGACCACTGGCAAATAACGCGGTGTATTCACCTAAAGAAAAACCTAAAAAATAACTTGGTTTAATCGGAAGTAAAGATTGTAATTGTTGATAATAAAGAATCGAGGTTGCCACCAACGAGGGTTGCGTGTAACGCGTTTGATCAAGACCAGGAAGTTGCCCTGATAGTATGCCTTTTAAATCAAAATCAAGTTGCTTTTGGATGTTAGAGAATAGCGATTCAAGTTGCGGGGTTTGGGATAAGGCAGATAAACCCATCCCTAAGGATTGTGCCCCTTGTCCAGCAAACAAAATCGCTAATGGTTTCATAGATTAATCAATGCTCCACCCCAGGTTAAACCAGCACCAAAGCCAACAAGCATCAGCTTGTCACCCGGTCGAAGGGGTTGTTCTTGGACATATTCATCCAAAGCGATGGGAATCGACGCCGCTGAAGTATTGCCATAATGTTCAAGGTTTAAAAAGAATTTATTTAAAGGAATGTTCTTCAAATCAGCAACGCCTTCAACGATGCGATAATTGGCTTGATGAGGAATGATTTTAGAAATCATGTCTAAACGACTTCCATCCATTTCCAATAATCGATTGATTGATTTTTCAATGGCATTAATCGCAAATTTAAAGACGCGTCTTCCTTGCATTTTTAGAGTGTCCTT
>DBCA01000020.1:8973-26191 GCA_002292805.1 Caryophanales bacterium UBA970 | reverse complement strand
ATCTTCCATATCACCTTCGGATGCTGTATAGAAAGAAACGGTTTGATGGGGTTGACCTCGACCTATTAATAGAGCTCCTGCCCCATCGCCAAATAGAATGCATGTATTACGATCGGTATAATCCATAATCTTGGTGAGACTTTCTGCCCCAATGATAAGAATATGGCGATACTTTGGACTGTTTAATAATGCTGCTGCAATTTGTAAAGCATAGACAAAACCTGTACATGCGGCGTTGACATCAAAACACGTGATGTCACGGTGATTAAGACCTAAACGAGCTTGCACCACGGCAGCCATGCTTGGAGAAGCAAAGTCCGGGGTAATCGTGGCAACAATGATGGCATCAATGATTTCTTTATCAAATTTAGCTTTTTCAATCGCATTCATGGCTGCAAAGTATGCTAAATCAGCGGTGGTTTCGTTGACCACTTTATGACGAGTTCTAATCCCAGTGTGAGAGACAATCCATTCATCGGTTGTATCAACCATTTTTTCTAAATCAGCATTGGTGATGAGGGCAGGAGGAACAAATTTACCGGTACCAATTAATTTGATTGTAAGTTTATTTTCCATCTTTTTTAACGTCCTTTTTTTCTTCAAACACACCAAAATTTCTAAACTTTTGTTCGCGTTTTTTCAGCAGATTCACGGTGGATAGTTTCAGTAGTTGCTTCAATGATTTTTGTAATAAGATTTTTAACTGAGCAATGGTGAAAGGGACGTCGTCTTGGAAACCGGTCTTTACTTCAGGAACAATTGCATCAATGATGCCAAAGGAAAGTAAGTCTTCTGCGGTTAGTTTCATTAAGGACGCTGCATGTTTGGCTTTGCTTGAATCTTTGAATAAGATTGACGCAAATCCTTCTGGTGAAATAATCGAATAAATACTATTTTCTAGCATGAGTAACGTATCGGTGACCCCAATCGCTAAGGCCCCTCCCGATCCGCCTTCGGATAAGACAATGCCAATCATCGGGGTTTGAATGGCAATCATTTCAAATAAATTAAAGGCAATGGCTTGGGCTTGTCCACGTTCTTCTGCACCGATGCCAGGATATGCTCCAGGGGTGTCAATGATGAAGACAATGGGGCGATGAAATTTTTCAGCTTGCTTCATTAAGCGTAAGGCCTTGCGATACCCTTCCGGGTGGGGCATGCCAAAATTCCGCGCGATTTTTTCGTCAGTGGTCGAACCTTTTTCTTGGGCAATGACGGTAATCGCTTGACCCATGAACGAGGCTAACCCACCAATCAAGGAACTATCATCCCCAAATTGACGATCACCATGCAGTTCAATAAAATCAGGGAATAATTGTTTGATGACCAAACTTGCAGTTGGTCGTTTTGGATGTCGCGCTAAGCGAACCTTTTCCCAAACTTTTTCTTCAATATTACTCATGCGCTTGGTCCTTTTGTTTAGCGTGGAATCTTAACAGTTGAATTAAGGTTGTTTTTAAGTTCTTACGTTCGACGACCAAATCGACTTGACCATGTTTCAATTGAAAACCAGCAGTTTGAAAACCTTCTGGTAAGTCCTGTTGAATCGTTTGTTTAATCACACGTGCGCCGGCAAAGCCTATTAATGCCCCATGTTCAGCAACAATGATATCGCCCAAAGATGCGTAACTCGCGGCAACGCCTCCGGTGGTTGGGTGCGTCAACACGGAGATGAATAACCCTTTGACTTGATCTAATTTTTTAAGTGCGGCTGAGGTTTTCACCATTTGCATTAAGGAAAGAATCCCTTCTTGCATTCTGGCACCGCCACTGGCAGAAAAGATAACCACAGGTAACGTGGATTGGATGGCATATTCAATCAAGCGGGTAATTTTTTCACCGACAACTGACCCCATGGATCCCATCATAAAGAAGGAATCAAGAACACCTACTGCCACTTGATTGCCTTGAATGGTTGCTAGACCATAAACAAATGCTTCTTGATGGCCTGTACTCTTTTTAGAAATGCTAAGTTTTTGATCATATTCCGGCATCGATAAAGGGTTTTTTGAGGTGACCGTGTCATCCATTTCAACAAAACTACCTTCATCGGTGACCAAACGAATCCGGTCATTGGCATTCAATCGAAAATGAAACTGGCAATGTGGACAAACCGATAAATTTTCTTGCAATGCCTTTTGATAGAGCGCGGAGTGACATTGTTCACATTCAATAAACAACCCATCAGGAAGATCAATTTGATTTTTAGGAACAGGTTTCTCGGTTACTTTGAGAAATGTCCTTAATTTTGGTTTTTGTTTAGAAAAGATATCATTCATTAAGGTTTTTAATCCGTTCTAAAAATCTCCCCACAAATCCAGTATCGACATTACCCGAGACAAATTCCTGAGTGTGTAACAAGGAGTAATGAAATTCAATGTTGGTGGTGATGCCGTCGACCATAAATTGCTCAAGGGCAACGATCATTTTCCGAATGGCTTCTTTTCTTGTGGGCGCGTGGACAATCAGCTTTGCAATCATCGAATCATAAAAAGGGGGAACTTCATACCCAGGATAAATGTGAGTATCAATACGAACCCCGATGCCACCTGGCATGATCAGTTGTGTAATCTTCCCTGGGGCAGGGCGAAAGTTTGCCTTGACGTCTTCAGCATTAATTCGGCATTCAATCGCATGACCAGTGAGTTTAATGTCTCGTTGGGTAAAGGGTAGTTTCTTGCCTAAGGCAATCTTGATTTGTTCTTTGACAAGATCAATGCCCGTGATGAATTCGGTAACAGGGTGTTCAACTTGAATTCTTGTATTCATTTCAATGAAATAAAAATTTAAGTTCTTATCAACAAGAAATTCAATGGTTCCCGCATTGACATAGCCGACTGCTTTGGCTAATTTAACCGCCGCATCGCCCATTTTTTTCCGGAGGCGACTGTCAAGCACAGGGGATGGTCCTTCTTCGATCATTTTTTGATTACGACGTTGGAGGGAGCAATCGCGTTCTCCTAAATAAACACAGGAACCGAAGCTGTCACAAAGAATTTGAATTTCAATGTGGCGTGGATTTTCGATATATTTTTCTACATATAGGTTTTTATCACCAAAACTCGCTTCTGCTTCCATGGATGTGCGATCAAAGACATCGCGAAATTCTTTTTCCGAGCGAATGATCGAAATCCCACGACCACCGCCACCTGATGTGGCTTTAATCATGACTGGAAAACCAATGGTTTTGGCAATCTTTAAACCTTCTTCAAGGTTTTCAACGATACCCTCTGACCCTTGGATGATCGGCACGCCTGCTTTTTTGGCAATCGCTTTAGCGGAGGCTTTATCGCCGATTTGACGAATCGCGTTCGCGGAAGGACCCACAAATTTTAAGCCACAGCTTGCGACAATTTCTGCAAATTGTTCGTTTTCAGATAAAAAACCATAGCCTGGGTGAATCAACGTTGCCCCAGAGGCTAATGCCGCACTGATGACATTATTAATATTAAGATAACTTTTGTTGGAGCGAGCTTCACCAATACAAATCGCTTCATCGGCAAGTTTCACTGCCATGGTGTCAAAGTCTGCTGTTGAATAAACTGCAACCGTAGGAATAGATAATTCTTTGCAGGCACGTATGACCCGCACAGCGATCTCACCGCGGTTGGCGACGAGAAGTTTTTCTGCCATGATTACTCCTGTGGTCTTAATTGAATGATGACTTGGTTAAAGCCGACAACATCACCATTTTTACAATTAATTTTTTCAACCACCCCAGCATAAGGTGAAGCAATTTCGTTCATGATCTTCATCGCTTCAACAATACAAATGGTTTGGCCCTTGTTCACGCGTTGACCAACTTTAACAAATGGTTCAGACGTCGGTGAACTCGCCGAATAATATGTCCCGACAAGGGGACAGGTAACATCCTTTAACAGAATATCTTCCGTGGGTTTATTTGCAGAGTTTGTTTGGGCTTTAGGATTGACGTTAGGCGGTAATATTTTTGCTTCTTGAACTGGCGTTGCCTTGACTTCAGAGGGTTGTGATTCCTTAAGTTTTGATAACGAAATCTTAAAAGTACCATCCTCAAGTGCCATGGTGGTCAGTTTGGACGATTCAAAATACTTAATTAGGTCTTGGACCTTTTTAAAATCCATAAATGTGACTACTTAACTTTAGGCTGAATAAAGTTAACAATGTCCCCGATGGTTTTTAGTTTTTGAGCTTCATCGTCGGATATTTTAACGTTAAACGTATCTTCAAGTTCCATGATTAATTCAACAGCATCTAAGGAATCCACATTAAGATCTTCTCTTAAGCGGGTGCCGACATTGACATTTTGTGGTTGAACTTTAAATTTTTTGACAACAACATCACGAATTTTATTTAAAACCATAGCAAGTCTCCTTTTAATGTATGCCCCTATGTTATCACTCTACTTGATTCTGTCAAGTATTGATTCTAACCCTCAGATAGATCATGAAGATATTCATGAAAACCCTCTATTTCATTGCAAGAATTTATACATATGGTAAAATATCAAAGAAAAGAGGTCTATATGGCAAATATTCAATCACAAACGAAACGTATCCTGACCAATCAGAAAGCGGAAGACCATAACTTTACATTTAAAGCCAGCATGCGCACAGCGATGAAAAAGGTCAAGACCATGCTTGCCAAGAAAGATCTTCCTGGGGCAACCGCTTCATTGGCGATGGCAAACAAACTTATTGATAAATCTGTCAGTCATGGCATTCAAAAATCTCAAACAGCAGCAAGACAAAAGTCACGTTTGATGAAATTTTTTTCTCAACAAAGTAAATTGATTGGTAAGTAGATAATTCTTACTTTTTTCCTTCATTTGTTGTAAAATTATAAATAATGAACACCAAACTTCAAACCCCAATTAAAGATGGTTATTTTATGCCAGCAGAGTTTTCTGCACATGATGCAACCTTGATGTTGATGCCTTACCGGGGAGATGTTTGGCGCAATCAAGCGAAAGAAGCCCAAGAGGCCTTTTTAAAGATTGCCAAAGAAATTGCTAAGTTTGAACCAGTCATGATTGGGGTTCATCCTCAAATTTGGGGCCAATTCCAAAAACTTAAAATTAAAAACATCGAATTTTTCCAAGTTCCTTATGATGATGCCTGGGTTCGTGACACGGGACCTACCTTTATCAAAGACAAAGATGGCTCTTTTCGGACCATTGACTGGGAATTTAATGCTTATGGTGGCAAAGACTTTGGGTTATATCAGCCTTGGAATCAAGATGACGCCCTCGCTGGCCTGATTAGCCAACAGTTTAAGTTACCAAGCTACCGAACCGATGGCTTTGTCATGGAAGGCGGCGCTTTTCATGTCGATGGTGAAGGTTTGGTCATGGCGACTGAGTACAATCTGCTTCACAAAGGGCGAAATCCTAAATTAACCAAAAAACAAATCGAAAATCGACTTTTAGAACAACTTGGCGGGAAGAAAATGATTTGGTTACCCCGTGGTATCTATAATGATGAAACCAAAGAACACGTGGATAATGTTGCCACCTTTATTGGTCCTGGTCATATCTTGCTTGCAGAAGGGGTCGATCCTCGAGATGCCCAACAACCTTTGTCGCAATTGACCATGGAAGCGTTGAAGCAACAAACCGATCTTCAAGGTCAACCTTTGAAAATATCCACCATCGTCATGCCTAAAGCTATCCACCGTACTTATTTTGAGTCGGCAGGGTTAACCCCCTTGCCACAAAGTAAAAATCGTCCGATGAATGAACGGTTGGCTGCATCATACTTAAACCTCTATTTTGTCAATGGTGGTTTAATTGTTCCAAAATTCAATCAAAAGACCGACGAGATTGCCCTTCAAAAGTTAACGGCATTGTTCCCCAAACGTAAAATCGTGATGATTGATAGTAAGGAAGTCTTGCTTGGTGGGGGCAATATCCACTGCATCACCCAGCAAATCCCAAAAGGAGTTCGCTAGCATGAAGTTGGTCACCGTCAGTGCCATCCAAATGTCGATGTCAGAAGCCCGCAACAAGAATATCGACCTTGCCACCACCCTCGTCAAACAAGCCGCTGCTGCTGGTTCTAACATTATTCTACTTCCAGAACTTTTCATGGGGAAATATTTTTGCCAAGTGGAAAATTACGACCATTTTGACCTTGCCCGTCCTTTTGAAAAGAATCAAGATTTAATTTATTTTCAAGCCTTGGCCAAATCTCTTCATGTGGTCTTACCCATTTCCTATTTTGAACGCGCCAACAATGTCTTTTATAACTCCATTGCCATCATTGATGCCGATGGAACGATCTTAGGTCAATACCGGAAAATGCATATTCCTACTGGTGAATCGTATCAAGAAAAATTCTACTTTACCCCTGGAGATACGCCCTTACAAGTCTTTCAAACTCAATTTGGCAAGATTGGGGTTGCGATTTGCTGGGACCAATGGTTCCCAGAGGTTGCTCGTATTTTAGCCTTAGAAGGCGCAGAACTTCTTCTTTATCCTACGGCAATTGGCTCAGAACCAACCCTGCCGATTGATTCACAAATTCATTGGCAAAACACGATGATCGGTCACGCTGCGGCAAACTTAATTCCGGTCGTGGCCAGCAATCGTATTGGCATTGAATCGTATGGCAAGCACACGATGACCTTTTATGGCACGAGTTTTATCAGTAATCATCAAGGGGTTATTCTGAAACAAATGGATCGAACCTCCACGGGCATCATTAGTCAATCCTTTGATGTCAAGGCGATTGAAAAAATGCGTTACTCTTGGGGCGTTTTCCGTGACCGACGACCTGGGATGTACCAACGCTTACTTAAGAAATAGCGTCGGTAAAATTCACAATCCACCAACTGAGGCCTTCGACTTTATCTTGAAGGCCTTTTTTAATGGTCATATCCAAGGCATCCAAACTTAAGAGGATGCGATGAATTCGTGTTAAGGGAAATCGTTTTTTCCCTTGAATCATCAACCGAACGCGATACTCATGAATTTTGATCAATTGGCTAATCGCGTAACTATCTTTGCCTTGGCCACTAAGATGGACCACTTTGGCAAACAACTGAAAATGTTTTCCAAGAAGACTAATTAATAAGGTTGGTTCCACTTGAAGGGTGGTGAAATCGCGGTAAATCTTTAAGGCTTGTTTAATATTTTCTGACATCAGTTGGTTGGTAAGTTCAAACACATTCTCTTCAAGATTAGGTTTAATCAGTTCAATCACCGTTGCTTCGTCAATGGTGGCCCCATAAACACTTAATTTTTTTAATTCTTGATATGCACGATCCACATCAGGGTACGTGGATAAGATAAACCTTGCTGATGCTTTTGGTGATAACTGAGCATGAAGTTCACGTTGCCATGAATCCATGAACCCTACCCATTCGTCTTTGCTAGGTAAAGGTAAATCGGTCCATTGATGATGTTTCTTGATTGCTTTCACCGCAGCAAGTCGTTCATCGATGTCTCCTTCGTATACAAAGATGACATGAAGGTCAGGGTGATCTTCACTTAGAAACGCTAATAGGTCTGATTCGCTTTGTTGTTTGCCTAAGGACGTTCTTCCAGATTTACCAAAGATAGAAGCTTGATAAATTAAAGTCACTTTCGCAGAAGAAAATAAACTTGTTTGATGGATGTCTTTCATCCACTCGTCAATCGGAACACTGGAAGCATCAACTTTCTCAATCAAAGTCGATGGATCAAGGGTCTTCAACACCGATTGTAATTGGTGTTGAATGCGTTGAAACGAAGGAGAAGAAATTAACTGAATCATACTCCTATTTTACACGTTTGATAACGGATTGTCCCCTCTTGATCGGTTCGGCGAATGCGAATGTTTCTTTCTTGAAGTCTTTCAAGGACTTGCGGGTGAGGGTGACCATAGCGATTAGCTCCTCCATTGGAAATAATCGCTTCCCTTGGTTGAAGTTGATCAAGCAACGCGGAGGACGTTGAAGTTAAAGACCCATGGTGACCGATACGAAGAAACTTGGCTTGAAGATCAGGGAAGAACGCCATCAGGTAATCTTCGGTTGTCGTAGTCGCATCGCCCATGATCAACCACTGACATGTTGGATTGGCAATCCCGATGATCAACGACCGCTCGTTATCTTCGACCAAGACATCCAAAAAGTATTGATAATTGGTGATGGTCCATTGCCCGAGTGAGAAGGATTCAAATGGTTGATCGATGACACGGATCACAGGGAAAGCCTTCACCAAGGATGGTAATCCGCCATTATGGTCAAAATCATTATGGGTAATGATGACAGCATCTAATCGTTTGATTCTTAGTTTTTTAAAGTATGGAATTAACACCTCTTGACTGATGTCAAAGCGAAGAACCCCGCCAGTATCAATCAATAAAGATTGTCCTTTTGAGATCACCAATGTCGCATCCCCTTGGCCGACATTGATAAAATGAATTTCATGAATGAATCCATGATCGATGCCAGTGATGTGGAGCACCACCACGATCAACACGGTGAGCAATAAGCGCTGAACATAGATTGTTAAATGCATCGTATACACCCAAGATAATGTCAAAAGGATGAAGGTCAACACACTTAACGTATACCAAGGAATCCCTCCTAGATAAATCACAGGTATGATGGGAATCCACAACATGACATCAACGATGACAACAGTGAGGAAGGATAGTCCTGGTAGCAGCCAACCCGTGTATAAATACATCATCCATCCAGGAACCAAGATCATTTGAATCATGGTCAATGGTGCGAAAAGCAACGACTGGATGATGGTTATATAGCCATTGCTGACCCATGACCATCCGAGGGCAATTGCTGTCATCATCAACCAACGCTGATACGACGGCATACGATAAACCATCGGTTTGATCAATCCAAGCCAACCTTGATACACCAGGTAAAGTTGCCCACCTGGTTGAATCCATACATAAGGGTTTAAGATTGACAAGGTTGCAAGAACCATCATTTTATGTTGATGGATACTGGTTTTTTTAAACGTCCATTGCAACAAGGCAATCCCATAAACCCTCATGATGCCCCATTGATGAAGATTCAACAGTACATAAGGAAAAAATAGCATCAATAAGATCGCACTGACATGATGGGGCTTACCAAACCATTGACCGATGGTTTGACATGTTGTCCAGAGGAGAAAAAAACCGAAACCGGAAACACCAAGGACTTGTTCTAACCAAGCCGACATGGTGGATTCGGGATGACTTCGATTCCATAACCATTGCGATACCGCATCACGTACATTGGGATGAAGCAAATCAATGCGCTCATGGATAATGCTGGAAAATCGAAACGGAAAACGTATGATGGTTTCAATGGATTCCGGGGCCACCGTTGAAACCACCCCACGCTCGTTGAGAAAATCCTTAAAACTGAACATCGATTCATAGGTGGTGATTTTCAGTTCCCCTAATGAGCCGGTGAGCTTGATGATGTCACCCATCTCGACATCAACGAAAGGATCTAATGGGACATAATATCGGTGAAAATATTGTTCAACCAACATCCAAGTTGCTCTTTTTTCTCTGACTAAAAATAATCCTTCTTCATCAAAAGTAAACGTAAGTTTTATGATTTGCATCATCAAAAAAATGAAGGCGATGATAATCCACCACGGCATCATCGAAGGTTCTTTAAGGTAAAACCAAACCCCAATCGCTAAAGCGATGATCACAAGGAAACCATGCTGGCTATATAAACCAATTGACCATCCCAACACCGAAACAAACAAGAGAGTTGATTTCAAAGGCTGTTAATATAATTTTTGATTCGCGTATACGTGGATTGGCCAATGCCTGGAACTTCCATGATTTGTTCTAAATATGTAAAGTTTCCTTGGCTTTGCCGATACTCGACAATTGCATTGGCAAGACTCGTGCCGATGTTGGAGAGCGTCATCAATGTTTCTCGATTCGCAGAATTTAATGCAACTTTAATCAGTTCACTCGTCCCACAGACATCGGTAGGATCAAATTTGGGTGCGATATAAAATTGCCCACCGGCAAACAATGGTAATGTGAGTTGATACGCATCCTCATCGGCATTGCTGGATGTTCCCCCTGATAAGGTAATCAAATCACTTAATGTGCCATCCTTTTTCACGATATACGTTCCGGGTTTTTGCACTTCTCCAGCAATCCCCACAGTCATAAAATCCGATGATAGTGAACTGATTTGACTCACTGGGGTTTGGACAATATTAGGATCAAGATTTAAAAAGACCACCAAGGTAATGATCGTAAAAAACAAGACGCCGAGCATGACTTTAAACATAAAAAAACCTCCCAATCATGAATAGGGAGGTTGGTGGTTGAATGGTGCGTCAAAGATTATTCGATCTTTAAGATTTGTACTTGATATGACTTAGGGGCTTTGACGGTGACTTTGTCATTCACCTTACCACCCATGATTGCTTCTCCTAATGGAGATACATTGCTGATCGTTCCATCGGTTGGATTGGTTTCATGTGTGCCAACAATTTTAAAGGTATATTCTTTTTTGTTGCCTAAGTGAAGAATTTTAATCGTTCGACCAAAACTGACAATTTTGCTTGATCCCGTGACATCGTTGACGATGTTGGCATTCGACAAAATATCTTCAAGTTGGCGTATACGTTGTTCAACATCGGCTTGTTTAGCTTTGGCAGCATCATAATCAGCATTTTCAGATAAATCGCCAAGTGAACGGGCATAAGCCAATTGTTCAATCACTTCAGGACGAATGACATCAATCAATTGACGTAATTCGGCTTTAAGTTTGTCATATCCTTCTCGCGTTAATTGGACTTTTTCATTTTCCATGGTGGTGCTCCTTGTTGTTGAATGCTTGTTTATTTTAGCAATTATTTCTCTAAATTACCATCATTTTTCTCATCATCCTCATCATCTTCTTCGTAGTTTTCAATCATGGTTTCTGCATAAGCAAGGGCATCTTCACTTGGTTCAGACAAGGCCAAGGTTATGTCATCATAGGCTTTGACATAAAGATCATCAGGAGCTTTGGGGTGGTAATAAATAACATAGTTACCATGTTGAAAGATAAAGGTAAAATAAATAAAGAAAATTTCTGTTTTGCCATTGTCCATGACAATTTCTAAGGTATTATCGAGGTTGTCTTTCATGTTGCTCTAATATTATACAAGCGGCAACGGAATCGATGTAATCTTTTTGTTTTTTCTCTGGTAAACCGAATTCATGGAGGCGCTCTTTGGCTTCAATCGTCGTGAAGCGTTCATCCACAGTCTTGATTGGAAGTGTCACAGAAGCTTTTAATCTTCCCACCACCCCTAGCACCCAGGCTGTTTGATCGCTTTCCCGGCCATCGGCATGGAAAGGAATCCCAAACACCAAGGCATTGGCTTGATGCTCTTCGATCAATCGAAGGATAAATTTTGACAACTGAAGTTCATCAAGACGAGGAAAAAACCAAGCAGGCAAGGGAATAATCATGCCTAATCGATTTCGAATGGCAATGCCTAAGGATTTGCTGCCTAAATCAAATCCTAGATAGATTGGGGGTTTTGGTTTCAAAGGTTGATCTTTTCCCATACTTTGGTTAAATCAACCATGACTTTACCTGCTCCAAACGCTAAATCAGGTTTACCGCCACCTGAGCCTTGCATCGCCAAAGCAATCATTTTTGTGATGATGGAAGCATTTCGAGTTGGTGTTTGTAACGCGCCACCGACATAGGTCCCGATTGGAAAACCTGCGTCTTCTTTACCGATGATCACGAACAAAGCTTGAGGGAACTTTGCCTTTAAGCGATCCATGACTTTTAATAGCAACGGTCGGGTGAGGGTTGGTTCATAAAAGAACCCATGGAGAATAGGCATGGTTTTGATTTGATTCGATAATGAAAGTGCAATCCCATCCGCTTGACCATCTTGTGCTTGGTTTAAGGCTATTTTCAATTGGTCTTTTTCTTGAATCAACACTTTTAAACGATCAAAAATTTCTCTGGTTGATGACGCCCCTAGCTGAGTTCTTAACTGGGCTAGCATCGTTTCTTTTTGTTTGAAATAAGCATAAGCAGGGGCACCACTAACCACCACCATGCGTCGAGTTCCTGCGGCAATGCTTTCTTCAGAGACGATGGCGAACATCCCAATGTCTAAGGTGTTATTGACATGCGTCCCCCCACAAAATTCTTTTGAGCGAGGCCCGAGGGTCACGATGCGAACAATGTCACCATATTTTTCTTCAAACGGCGCGGTTGCTCCGGTTAATCGAGCTTGATCAATGGGCATATATTCAATGGTCGCAGCCGATGCTTGTTGGATTTGTTGATTGACATCTTCTTCAAGGGCGATTAATTCTTGATCGGTTATTTTACTCGGATGAGAAAAATCAAAGCGAGCATAGGTATCACCAACAAAAGACCCTTGTTGGATGATGTGTTCACCTAAGTATTTTTTAAGCGCCGATTGTAGTAAGTGCAAAGATGAGTGATGTTGCTGAATGATTCGCCGACGATCCTCTTTGATTTCTAACCGCACACGATCCCCGACTTTAATGGATCCATAACTCACACTAACTTTATGTAAATGTTGCTTGTGAGGAGCTTTTTGAACATCAAGCACTTCGAGTTTAGTCGTGGCATTGATCATCAAACCGNNTGGAGTTTTCAACCAACCCGTATCGCCTACTTGACCACCGCTTTCTGCATAAAATGTAGTTTGATCTAAGATAATATCTCCTTCATCGGTTAACGTTGTCACTTGTTCTCCTTGTTGGAAAATACCGATGATGGTCGCCTCCACGGGACGAGAATTTTCAAGAAATTGACTGGGGGTTTTAAAGGCCAATAACGCTGCCGATTGTTTTGCCATCGATCCAACGTGTTGCCTTGCTTGTCTCGCCCGTTCCCGTTGTTGTTCCATCAAGGATTCAAATTGCACCATATCCACCGCGAGGTTAGCTTCCTGGGCAATTTCTTTGGTGAGTTCAACTGGAAAACCAAACGTGTCATAAAGTTTAAAGGCAACGTCTCCGGAGATAGGTTGCTTTTTATCAAGAAGATTTTTTAATAAACTTTCTCCATGATTCAAGGTGGTTAAAAACTTTTCTTCTTCGTGATGAATCATTTTCATGACGGAGGATTGTTGATCTTTTAAATAAGGGTAATCCGCTTGCATGATCGATAACACCACAGGGACCAAATTGGACATGAATGGTTTTTGGATGCCAATCTTTCGTCCGTATCGAACCGCTCGTCGTAAAATTCTTCTTAACACATACCCACGACCTTCATTGGAAAAAAGCGCCCCATCGGACAACGCAAAGGTTAAGGTACGAATATGATCGGCAATCACGCGATAGGGGCGATACCCGCTTTGTTGATAATTTTGTTGGGCTAACGGTACGATGGCTTGAATAATTGGGAAGAATAAGTCAGTTTCAAAGTTGGTTGGGGTTGCTTGGAAAATACTCGCAATTCTTTCTAATCCAGCACCGGTATCAATATTTTTAGATGGTAGTTCTTTATATTGGGATCGTGGTTTACCACTGACGGCATTGAATTGGGAAAAGACAATATTCCATATTTCAATATATCGGTCATTCGATAATTCTTTTTGGAGCAAGCGAACACCTTTTTTCTCAAGGTCATAGGTTTCACCGCGATCATAAAAAATTTCCGTATTCGGACCACAAGGGCCTTCCCCTATTTCCCAAAAGTTTCCTTCTAAGGCGAATAAGTGATCTTTGGCAATCCCTAAACCTTCCCAAATTTTTGGTGTTTCTAGATCAAGTGGTGAATAGGTCATGTAAAGTTTGTCTTTATCAAAACCAAACCATTGTGGGCTTGTTAACAATTCATAAGCCCAGGTGATGGCTTCTTTTCGGAAATAATCACCAATCGAGAAGTTGCCTAACATTTCAAAAAAAGTATGATGTCTTGCGGTGTAGCCAACCTGTTCAATGTCGTTGGTTCGCAAACTTTTTTGGGCGTTCGTTAATCGTTTATTGGAAGGGATATCACTTCCATCAAAATATTTCTTTAAGGCTGCGACCCCTGAGTTAATCCATAGCAAGGTTGGATCTTGAAAAGGAACCAAACTTTTTCCTGGGATGATCTGATGACCTTTGCTGGAAAAAAATGCTAGCCACATTTGGCGAATTTGCGAGCCCGTTAATGATTTCATGTTTCCTCCTGGAAAGAAAAAAAGTACCTACGCAAGGAACGAATTGATCGCGGTACCATCCTTATTCATCATGATATTCATGATGCACTTTGTTGCCTTAACGCGGCGGGACGGCAATGATTAATTGCATACATTGAAGTGGCACTTGTAGGCTTCAACCAACGCTTTCACTAGGTCGTTGTCGCTTTTGAGGAGGGCTACAATTAGCTTCAATAAAAAAATTATAACATACTAAAGTCGTTGCTGACCTTGATAATATACTTGGTCAATCAGACCACCGCCCAAGCATTCATCATTCTTGTAAAGCACAGCCCCTTGACCCGGAGTGATGGCTTTATACCCTTGGGGAAAATGTAACGTCAAGGTTTGATCGGTTAACGATTGAATAGTTACCGGTAATAACGTTTGTCGATGGCGAAAACGGGCAAGATATTGCTCACCGATTTTCGGTGGATGATGAATCCAATTGAGCATACTGACGGTGATTTCATCGGATAATAAATAGTGATTTTCTTCCCCTTGAGCAACATAAAGAAGATTGTTCTTTACATCTTTTTTGACCACAAACCACTTGTCACTACCTAAGGATTTACTACCACCAATCCCAAGACCTTTTCGTTGACCAATCGTGTAATAATAAACGCCTTCATGTTGACCAACAGGTTGGTTGCTGACAATATCAATCATGACGCCGGGATGCGCAGGGATATAATTCTTTAAAAACTCACGAAAATTTCTTTCTCCAATAAAACATACGCCAGTTGAGTCTTTTTTACTGGCAACGCTTAAATTGAGCGATTGGGCAATTCGTCTGACTTCTTCTTTTGGTAAATCCGCTAAAGGAAATAAGGTTTTTGATAATTGGGCTTGCGAGACTTGGGATAAAAAATAAGTTTGATCTTTATTGTCATCCTTCGATACACCCATCGCCACTCTTCCGTTGGGTTGATCAATACGTTTTGCGTAATGCCCCATGGCAATCATCGATGCCCCATGACTTTGTGCAAAATGAAGAAACGCATCAAACTTGATGTATTTATTACAGAGGATATCAGGGTTCGGGGTTCGGCCTTGTTCGTATTCTTTTAAGAAAAAAGAGAAGACATGATCCCAATATTCTTTGACAAAATCAATACGAAACAAAGGAATGTTTAGTTGGGCTGCGACATGTTGAGCGTCGATAAAATCAACTTCTTGGGGACATATATCTTGATTGAGGGTTGGGTTTCCAAGTTGATCAGAATTTGCCAAGGCATCCCAATTTCTCATGAATCCGGCAATGACATCATACCCTTGTTGTTTCAGTAAATAGGCAGCCACCGCAGAGTCCACGCCTCCACTTAAGCCAATCATGACACGAATTTGTTTATTGTTCATTGCTATCTAATATTAAAGTAAATGGCCCTTGGTTGTGTACGACAATGCTCATGTCTGCGCCAAATACACCAAACGAAGAGGAAGGATATAACATCATCAGTTGTTTTTTCAAATGAGTAAATAAACCAACAGCCACATCAGGCTTTGCCGCATCGCTAAAGGAGGGTCGGCGGCTGCCTAAAGTGTTTGCATACAAGGTAAAATTCGGGACAAGCAAGAGTTGCCCTTTTATCTCTGAAAGTGATAGATTGGTTTTACCTTTGTTGTCAGGAAAGATACGTAATTTCAATATTTTATCTAACATCGTGTCTACAATGGCTGGGTTATCTTGGTGATGAAAACCAACAAAGCAAACCATCCCTTGGGCAATCGAAGCTTCTCGTTTCCCCTCGATTGATAACGTTGCTTCACTCACGAGCTGGATGACAGCTTTCATGATTCGACCCATTCATAAATGATAGGATTGGCAACCACTGGATTCTTCACGATCGTGAAGGCTGAAAGAACGCCATGAAGATGTTCTTTATTAGCTTGTTGATTCGTAAAAAGGGTGGCAAGGACGTCCCCTTGTTTCACGGGGTCACCGATTTTTTTATTCAAAATAATGCCAGCGTTGAAATCAATGACATCTTCTTTGGTTAATCGCCCCGCCCCTAATAAAGAAGCAATTTCACCTAATGCCAAGGCATTGATTTTTCCAATAAACCCTTGTTGTTGAGCAAGAATAGGTAACGTCGATTTGGTTTTTAAAAACGATGGCGAGAGTAACGTTGAAAAGTTTCCTCCTTGGGCAGAAGTGAAATCAAGAAATTTTTGATAAGCTTTTCCCGAGGTGATGACGTCCATTGCTTTCGCTTCCCCTTCTTTTAAAGAAGTGACTTTCTTCGCCTGTAATAGCATCATCGCACTGGCTTTCACCGACAACGTTAGCAAGTCTTTTGGGCCTTTATTTTGCAACGTATTGGCAGCCTCGATGACCTCAAGCCGATTACCAATTGCAAATCCTAAAGGTTGATCCATATCCGTTAACATCGCTCGTGTATCTCGGCCTAATGATATGCCTATATTTACCATCGCATGCGCTAATTGGCGAGCATCCTCAAGCGTTTTCATAAAAGCGCCTGATCCAAATTTCACATCAAGCAAGATGGTCTTTGCCCTTGAGGCAATTTTTTTACTCATGATCGAACTTGAGATCAAAGGAATGGATTCAACCGTTCCAGTGACATCACGTAAGGCGTACATCTTTTTATCTGCTGGGACGAGTTCTTTGGTTTGACCAATGATCGCCATGCCAATTGAATTGACTTGCTGACGAAATTGGCTAGAGGATAAACTCGTGGATAAACCTGGAATGGATTCTAGTTTATCAATCGTTCCGCCGGTATGGCCTAAACCACGACCGGACATTTTCGCAAGTTTTAATCCTAAGGCTGCAACGATGGGACCAATCACCAATGAGGTTTTATCGCCAACCCCACCGGTGGAATGTTTATCCACGGTGATGCCGACGATTCCAGTTAGATCAACGGATTCACCACTGGAAACCATCGCCTTGGTTAACCAAGCCGTTTCTTGCGCATTCATCCCCTTTAACTTGATTGCCATCAACAATGAGGCAATCTGATAATCAGGTAGCTTTTCATGGGCATAGCCATGAACAAAGAAAGTAATTTCCTCCTCTGATAAAGAAAGTCCTTTGACTTTATGATCAATGATCGTCAAGATATTCAT
>DBCA01000020.1:8809-8931 GCA_002292805.1 Caryophanales bacterium UBA970 | reverse complement strand
AAAGTTTTGTCTAACTCAATCATCTTATCACTTCTGAGTTGCATCATTTTTTGAATGTCTTCCGCAAAGTCAATGGTTGATTTACCCTTGTATTGTTCATAAGTAATCTTCGGTAAAAAATC
>DBCA01000020.1:5636-8759 GCA_002292805.1 Caryophanales bacterium UBA970 | reverse complement strand
CGGGATCAAGTGGTCGAAAGAAACCATAGGTCACCATTGGTAAAATGGTGGCTTTAGCCTCCATGGCTTGTTTGAATGTTCCTGCTTTGAAGGGCATTAACGGATTGGAATATTGCCGATTTCTTGTCCCTTCTGGAAACGCTAGCCAATGGGTTTCTTTGCGCGTAAGACTTTCTTTCATTTCATTGAGCTTGGTAATCTGACAACGAACACTTTTTCGGTTAATAAACACACCATCAATTGAGGCGGTTGCATCGCCAAACAAGAACATGTTGCGTACTTCTTTTTTAGCAACAAATCGTACCGGATGTTCAAATAAATAGATTAATAAAAAAGGATCCAAGGTTGAATGATGGTTACAGACAATGAAAAAAGGGCCTTTTTCTTTGGTGACTTCACCGTGTGATAAATATAAGGTTGCCCTTAATGCTGGATATAACCCATGGATAATTTTTCTGAGTTGACGGTATCTTTTGGCAAGGGGAATACGTTTTCGGAACCATAAATTCGGAAGAATAATCCAGATGTAGCCGACAAAAAGTTCAAGCAACAAACGGAAGCCTAAGCGAAGGTATTTGAACATACCCACATTTTACTAGATTTATGGTGATAAGTTTAGGTTTTTAATGGTAAATGTAATGGTTCAAGAAAATCACATACAATCGTAGGACCAACGCCTTCAATCACTTCAAGTCTACCTTTGACGCCAATCAGGGTTCCCGTTTTCATGGTCATAAAATAATTATTGGTCGCCCGCGTCCAATATTGAATAGGAATTTTATCTTCCACAAAGATGCCTTTGACATCCCGATACGGTCGTTGAATTTTAATTAACCGCATGTTGTCCTTAATCACGTCGTCAATAAGGCCAATGACCATCACATTTGAAATCATAAAGGTATCCTCTACCTTTAAGAATAGCCAATGATGATACGTTAAAATCTCAAGTTTGTTTGATTATGATGTCAAAACTAGACAGCGGACAGGCGGTAAATGACTCAACGATAATTTTGTATTGGTTAATTTTTCACCGTCGAAGAGCACGGTTTTATCGAGGACATCAGCGGGTAGTTGAATTTGATGCAAGGATGGGTTGAAAAAAACAGTGAATTGTTGTTTTTGAAATAGATAAGTGACTCTCCAAGCTCCATGATCAAGGGTTTGAAAACGTAATTGTTCTTTGCTCCATGAAGCTTTGCCAAGCTTTCGAAAGGATTTCCTTAATGAGATTAGATCTTGAAAGGCTTGAACCATCCAAGGACGTTCATCAATCCATTGATAACGAAATTGATTGACCTTATCCCCAGATTGATACGAGTTATGGTCACCTTGTTTGCTCCCTGCAACTTCTTGCGCCATATGGAAAAAAGGAATACCATCGGCCAGGAGAATTAAACTTGATGCAAAAATAATCCGCCGGAAATGAAACATCTCATCTTCATGAGGTTGACAAGCAAGTAACTTATCATAGAACGTGTTGTTATCATGGCACTCCACATAATTAATCGATTGATTCGATTGATGAACTTTAGGATGACCTAAGCTTGGATCGCTAGAACCTAAGAGTAAATAAGGTAAATTGCCATCGGTATTGACGAGTCCTGTGGCATACCCAGGATGAGAGGCATCATGGTCACTATTGCCACCTTTGATTGTGTTTCTAAACGTATCATTGAAAAAAGCAAAGTTAGTTAAAACCTTACTATTTTCTGTGATGCCTTTACGTTCTTGAGGAAGGTGGGTTGGCATATTCCATCCTTCTCCATATAACATAAAATCAGGCTTGATTCGCTTAACGGATTGTTCAATGTCATGAAGTGTTTTTAAGTCTAAGATGCCCATTAAATCAAATCGAAAACCATCCAAGTGATAAGTGTTGACCACAAACGTTGCCGCTTGGACAATCAAATGGCGAACCATTGGCTTTTCACTTGCTAAATCATTGCCACAAAAAGACCCATTGCTCAATTGTCCGTTCGGTAATTGGCGGAAATAGTAACCAGGGACAACTTTTTCAAAAGGACTATGTTGATAATCATAGACATGGTTGTAGACCACGTCGATGTTGATACGAATGCCCCGTTGATGATATCGACTGACAAGGGTCATGAAGTCTTTTACTCGAGAAGTGGGATCATCAGGATTGGACGCAAAACTTCCTTCAAGTGAAAAATAATGATAAGGGTCATAACCCCAGTTATAGGATTCGTTAATTGCAAATTCATTGACGCTACGATAATCGGTCACGGGCAATAATTGTAAATGGGTAATCCCTAGACTCGTGATGTAATCAAGTCCAGCAGGTTGCCCCTTGAGAGTTTTTAAACCAGGGGTGGCTGCAGCTAAAAAAGTTCCGGGATATTGAGCTTTGATGGATGGATCACGGGTCAGGTCTCGGACATGAGCTTCATAAAGAATCGCGTCAAGATAATCAGAAAACTTAGGTAAGGATTCGTCATGCATTGGGATGGTGAACATCGAAAAATCAACCACCACACTATATTCACTATTGCGGCTTAGACTTGGTCCATATAAATCTATGACTTCGTGATAAATGCCTGAATTGGTAATCCCGTAGCGGTATTTTTTCCCATGAAGGTTGCCGCTGACAGTGACTGCATAGACCCCTTGGGGATGACGCTTCAAGGCAAATTTATTCACGGGTTGATGATGATCATCAAAAAAAATCAAAGTCACATCACTTGCTAAAGGTGCCCATACTTTAAAGGTGGTGGATTGGGATAAATAACGATAACCTAAATCATCGCCATCATAGGTGTAATCATGGTCAAAGTTTTCAAAGGACAAGGCTGCACCGACATCAATAGGTAGGGATCCGATCCCTTCAATAACAAGAAAATATGCATCACCTAACGTCAAAGGCTGCTTCGAATGAAAGATGTAAAGAAATCTGCTATCGATTTTTTTGTCATGTTGGTAACTTAAACTTTCTAGTAATCGATCATTGATGTTGAGTTTGATGGAATGAATTTGTGAAGGGCTTAAAGGTTGGGTTACCGTCAAGGTAATGACTTGAGATTGGGTGAAAGCCGCATGGCTCAATGAATACATAACCTTTATATTATAACCATAGCAATGACGTATTCGCCATCATGAGATAAA
>DBCA01000020.1:178-5619 GCA_002292805.1 Caryophanales bacterium UBA970 | reverse complement strand
GTAGCGATGTTGATTGAATAGGATATACGGCGATCCATCGTCACGATGAAGCACTTCAATCGATGACAATTCAGGTAAGGGTGGTTGTCGATACGCTTTGATAAAAGCCTCTTTGCCAGCAAATCGACCCGCTAAATACGTGGCAGGTTGTGGATGGGTTACATACACACTCATTTCTTTAGGTGATAAAATCTTTTTTGCAAGAGCTTGTTGGTTTTCAAAGCGAGCAATACGAGCAAGATCAACGCCAATGGTTGGCTTTTTATCGTTTGTCTTCATCATCTTCCTCTTTAAAGTTTGGATTGACCAAGACTTTACGGCCACGGTTATTATTAGGATTATCTAAGGACGCATCAATGATGCCTTCTTGTTGAAGTTGTTTAAAGATTTTTAAAGCCCGAGGATACCCGGTGCTATAGGTTCTTGATATCCAAGACATACTGACGTAATTTCTTAAACTAGCGGCAGATTTGATTTCCATATATAAAGAATCTACAAAGGCTTCATTCATCGATGTAGGGACGCCACTTGCATCAGCAAATTGTGGAGATTTATCAATGAGGTTGAGGAATTTTTCATCATAGTCAGGAAGTGCTTGATTGCGAACGAATGCACAAATACGTTGAATTTCACTATCGGAGATATAAGGAGCTTGGACACGAATTTCACCATACCTGGAAAATAGAGGATTGACCAAATACATATCCCCATTCCCACCAAGGATTTCTGCCCCGGCATGACCTAACATCGTGATCGAATCCACTTGCTTACTGACGCGAAGAGCAACTATGGTTGCTAAGTTATTCTTGATGCTTCCGGTGAGAATATTCGTGGTCGGACGTTGGGTCGCAATGAGTAAATGAATTCCTGCTGCTCGTGATTTTTGGGCAAGACGTTGAACAATGTCACTGACTTGAGGATTGACATTGATTAAATCATTATATTCATCAATCACGGCAAAGATTAAAGGAAGAGTATCGAGGTCATTGTCTTCAGCATATTGATTATACGTTTCTAAAGAAATGGTGTCACTTTCTAAGAATTTTTCATAACGAGATTCCATTTCATCAATAAGCCGTTCTAAACTAATCTTTGCTTCTTGGAAATCAGAAATGATTGGGCAAAGTAGATGTGGAAGATTCTTATATTTGGATAGCTCAAATTTTTTAGGATCAATAAGTAATATCCTTGCTTGCTTTGGAGTGGTCGATAAGATGATCGAGGTCAAAAATGAATGCACAAAAACTGTTTTTCCACTACCACTTGAACCGGCCACAAGCAGATGAATGATTTCTTTTGGGGTTAAGGCAATCACTTCTCCTAAAATATTACGGCCAAAAGGTAAAGCAAATTTATTTTTAAACAAGGGTTGGTTTCTTAAATCTTCCATCAGTTCTTTATACCCAACCATGGAAATGCGTTCATTCAAAACTTCCAATTGACTAACGGTTTTTCCTGGAACTAGCTCTTTCAGTGACATCGGAAAACCGCCTAACGCAACAGCTAAATCGCCAAGTACTCTCCGCACTTGACTGATTTGAGCACCTTCATCCATCTTCACATCAAACGCAGTCACTGCTGGGCCAATCTGATAATCGACAATCGTGGCTTCTATTCCTAACGCCATGAATTTTTGGTTGAGAATATCAACACGTTGCTTGGTGATTTGTTCATTGAATTCAATATCAGCAACAGCAGATCGGCTATCAAGCATATCCAAGGGTGGCAATTGATATTGTTGGTAACGACTATCTTGGGATGACGCCATTGGTTTCATCGTCATAGGGATAGTGGGTCTTTCAAAAGCTGGTTGATTCACACTTGGTAACGAGTGCTGAGGAACCTCTGGTGCCTCATACGTGGAGGATAATGTTGAAGTCTCAAACGACTTCGTGTCCTCTTCTTTAATCGTATTGAGAGGTTGGTTTTTTTGAATAGGAGCTAAGCTTGGTTTTTGAAAGGGAACTTTGGACAATCCTTGAACCGTTTGTCCAGGAAATAAAGCCCGAAAGGTATTTAATCCAGTTCCGTTATCGGTGGGTTCAGCATAGACTCCCATTTTTGTCGATTTTGGTTTTGCTTCGGCAATTTTTTGAAAGTAAGATTTTTCTTTTTGACGAACATCGACCTGTTTTGCCCCAAAGCGAATCAAGTTTAACCAAATCATTTCAAGGGATAAGGCAATCCCTACTATTAATAAGATAATCCAAATCATGGATTGAATCATTGTTAGATTCAACACATGCATAAGCATGACTAAACCATAACCAATAAACCCGCCACCAACAGTTTGCGGGATATCGACAACGCCCGTATCTAAAGGGGGAAATTGGTTTAAAAAGATGGTGATAACATTATCAAACCCTAAGCTTGGTGTAGGATCGATTAATGCCAATCCATTCACCGTCGCTATTGCCAACAAACTTAAAAATCCAATGGTCATTCCCAATAAAGAAAGAGACCATTTTATCTTAAGAAAAGGGCGATTAAATAATAATGCCAACCCATAACCAATAAAAAAGAGATAGCCAAGAAAACGCAATTGACCAATCAGAAAACCAAAAAAAACATTGATGATAACAGCAACAATCCCTTGATTGATTAATCCAAGCAAGGTCAATAAAATCAAAAAAGAACCTAAGCCTAATTTTAATTGATGGTCCGGTAATGGTGGAAAACGAGCGGGATCAAAGGTTTGCTTTAATTTCATCTATCCTATTATAACAAGGAAAAATGTTTAGGTTGATGAAGTTGGTGGGATGGAAATAATTTCTGGGTCATCATAAATAAAAAGTAATGGGAGAATGACAGGATTCTTTCCATTGATACGTTTGAGTGTCTTGCCAACTTTTTCAATTAATTGAATTTTAAAATCTTCAAGTGAGGTGAACGATTTGGTTTGGATAAAACCTTCTAGTTCTTGCGTAAACAATTGAGTGATTTCGCGGATGATATTTTCTGATTCTTTGACAAAGACAAAGCCTCGCATCTGAATGTCTGGCCCTGCGACAATGATTTTCTTCTTTTTAGAAATGGTCGCTCCAAGAATGACAATGCCATCTTCGGCAAGCCTTTGTCGTTGGACAATCACATCTTTTTTCACATCGCCTACGCCTAGTCCATCAATGAGAACGTCTCCAGTAGGAACCTTATCTAATTCATGGGTTAATAAACGTGGTTTACCTTCAACAAATTCAAGCACTTGACCATTATCCATCAGGAAGGTATTCGTGTGATTCAAGCCAGTTCCAGCGGAAATCGCTAATTTTGCATTGGCAACAAGATGAACATATTCACCTTTCATCGGTAAATAATATTTAGGTTTTAATAAGCTGATGAAAGTCTTGATGTCTTCCTCTTGAGCATGCATGCTGCGAATTTGTTTGCGTGTGATGTTGGTGACTTTTGCCCCGGTTTGATAAATACCATCAACGGCATCGGTAGCCAAAACTTCAAACGCTGGCGCCGATGGGCAGGCAACGATAAAGGTATCAAGTTCAGAAAGGACAAAGGTTTTGTCTTCATTGGCGTTATTGGCAAGTTCGTCCATCTTTTTATAAACTTTTTCACCTTGACCCATCATGATGATGACTTCATCACGAATGGCTGTTCTTAAGTGATTTTCTCTAGACACAACCTTTTCTTTTGGTAAATATAAACTGCCTAAATCTACAAAGGTCTTAATGTAGTTTTCGGTTTCTTGGTCATAAAAAATAATCTTTTTATTTTGTTCAATTGAAAACTTAATCACTTCTTCTAGGTTATAAACGGATTGGTTATACATGGCAATAAAGATACGGCCTTGAGCCATTTGGAATGGTAAAACCAAATGATCTTTTAAACGATGATTGGGCGAACAATAACCTGGTCGATCCGCAGAAACACTTTCAGTCAAAAGTAATAACGTTTCCTTTTCTGCAATCTTCGCCAAGGCATTTAAATCATGTTTATAATTTTTACTGGTGTTGTACTCAACGATAAAATCACCTGAGTACACAATATTTCCGAATGGTGTGTCAATCGCAAAACCACAAGAGTCCATGACACTATGAACGGTTTGGAAGAAATGGAAATGATAACCAGCAATCGTGACATGACTGGTTGGTTGGATTAATTGCTCAGTAAAATTCACGGTGAGGTGATTTTCTAAACTAAATTGTTTTAACAACGCTAATGTAGCTTTGGTTCCATAAACCGGGGCTGGTGCTTTGGTATATAAATAAGGTAAAGCACCAAATTGATCATCATGACCATGCGTGACGATATAAGCACGAAGACGATGACGATTTTTTACAAGATAATCAAAATTAGGGATGATAGCATCAATGCCGGGATTACTTCGGTCTGGATACTTGAGGCCTGCTTCAATGACGAAAAGGTCTTGATCAAGTTCAATGCCAAGCATGCATTTGCCATGTTCGTCCAATCCACCTAATGCAAAAACGCGGATTTTAAAAGACATATAAGTCCTGATGAGTTATGCACTTCATAGATACGAGATTATTATACAAATGAATTTTCAGAAATCAAAGCATTATTTCGCAAATTCTTTATGAGAAAGGGCAACGCGACCTTTTTCATCAATCTCTGTGACGCGAACTTTAATGCGTTGGCCAAGGGTGACGACATCTTTTGGATGATCAACACGAGTGTTGGCTAATTTCGAGACGTGGACCATCCCATCGGTATCTCCAAAGAGATTGACGAAGATACCATAGGCTTCAATTCGGACGACTTCACCTTCAAAGACTTCTCCAACTTTAGCGGAGCGAGTTAAGGCTTCAATCATGGCGGCAGCTTTGGTAATCGGTTCTCGGTCTTGATGATAAATCATCACACGACCATCTTGTTCGATATCAATTTTCACACCATTGCACTTTTCAATGATCTCGTTAATGACTTTACCACCAGCACCAATGACATCGCGAATCTTATCAACAGGAATGAGTAATTGTTGTAATTTAGGGGCATATTTGCCAACTTCGGGTCTTGGTGTCGCAATGGTTTTTTCCATAAATTCACGAATCGCTGTGCGTGATTTTAAGGCTGCTGCCAATGCTTCAACAATGACCTGACGGTTGATACCGCGAATTTTAATATCCATTTGTAAAGCAGTGATACCTTTTTTAGTACCGGCAACTTTAAAGTCCATATCGCCAAAGTGGTCTTCTAAACCTTGAATGTCCGTTAAGATCGTGTATGGATGTTTTCCATCGAGTGGACCAGAGGTAATTAGACCCATGGCAATACCGGAAACCATGCCAGAAATCGGAACCCCAGCAGCCATTAAGGCCATCGATGAAGCACAAATACTTGCTTGGGATGAAGATCCATTGGATTCTAACACTTCAGAAACAAGGCGAATGGTGTATGGGAAAACATCTTCTTTAGGAATAACATAACTTAATGCTCGTTCTCCAAGGGCGCCATGGCCAATTTCC
>DBCA01000020.1:0-159 GCA_002292805.1 Caryophanales bacterium UBA970 | reverse complement strand
TACCCATGCGTCCAACTTCACCAACAGAGAATGGTGGGAAATTGTAATGATGCATGAAGCGTTTCTTGTCTTCATCAGTGAGATTATCAATGATTTGAACATCATTCAATGAGGCTAAAGTTGCAATCGACAAAACTTGGGTTTGACCACGTGTGAACA
>DBCA01000083.1:2276-2913 GCA_002292805.1 Caryophanales bacterium UBA970 | reverse complement strand
TCCTTCTGAAATTCAAAACGTCACCGGTTTAATTGCCTCCTTAAAGGAAGTCATGACCGAAGACAAAGTGCCAACGAAGAAAAAAGGCGAATAAATTAACCGCAAACAAAAAAGCATCTCATCGAGATGCTTTTTTAATGCTTAGTTATTCAACCGTGACTGACTTGGCAAGGTTTCTAGGTTTATCAATATCTTTATCAAGGAATAATGCAGCATAGTAAGAAAGATACTGACCAACCAACGCTTTCACCAACGGGGATAAATACACTTTGGTATTGCCCGTGACAAAGGCATCTTCATCCTTGGCCAAGGCCATGTTGCTAATTGGATAAACTTTTGCACCTCTTGCCATTACTTCTTGTAAGTTCGAACGAATGGCAGCGGCAGTGGTTTGATCAGAGATAAAGGCAATCACCGGTACATCTTTTTTAATCAAAGCAATCGGACCATGCTTTAATTCTCCTCCGGGCAAACCTTCGGAGTGAATATAGGTAATTTCTTTTAATTTTAAGGAAGCTTCTAAGGCAGCATCAAAGTCATATCCACGACCTAAGAAAAACGCATTCGGTTGGAGAGCAATCTCTTCGGCGATGGCTTTGATGTCCATCTTGGAATCAATCAAGCTCTTCATGGCCTT
>DBCA01000083.1:0-2210 GCA_002292805.1 Caryophanales bacterium UBA970 | reverse complement strand
AAAATTGATAATAGAGCGACTTGGGCAACATAGGCTTTGGTTGAGGCAACGGCAATTTCCATCCCAGCGTATAGTAGCAAGGTGAAATCGGAGGCACGATCTAACGAGGACCCTTTGGTGTTGGTGATGGTGATCATCGGGCTACCTTGGTTTTGAATAAGTTTGACGCAGCGAATCAAATCCGCGGTTTCTCCACTTTGAGAGATGACAACGAATACTGGGTTTTGGCCTTTGATTTCTGGATAATAAGCAAATTCAGAAGCAATATACACGCGACAGGTTTTCCCAATCGATTCAAAATAACGGCGACCGACAAGAGCAGCATGATAACTCGTTCCGCAAGCAATAAATATAATTTGATCCGCTTGTTTTAATTTTTGGATAAGGACGTCATCGAATAAAAACTGATTGCCATCAACATAGTTATCAAGAATGCGTTTAATCACTTCAGGTGATTCTTCGATTTCTTTAATCATGTAATGGGGATAACCATTCAAACCAATATCCGTAACTTTTAAATCGGTTTGATGATAGACCAATGGTTTTTCTTCATGAGGATCGAGGTGTTTCACCACGACTTCTTTTTGTGAGATATATCCATATTGATAATCATCAAGAATATAGTAAGAGCTTGCATAAGAGAGCATTGGAACATAATCTGACGCTAAATAATTCGTGTGCTCACCTTTACCAATCACCAACGGTGAATGAAGCTTCGCAAAATAAATTTTACTATCATCTTGTTGGTATAGAATGGCAAGGGCATAGGATCCTTCTAGATCTTCTAAGGTTAATTTAATCGCGGTGAGAGGATTATTTTTGGCATCGGTCAAATAATGCATTTCCATTAAATTGGCGATGACTTCAGTATCTGTTTCCGATTGAAAACGATATCCTTTGTTTTCAAGTTTCTTTTTTAAACTCCGGAAATTATCGATGACGCCATTATGGACCAAAGTAAAGATATTTTTTTGTGAACTATGAGGGTGAGAATTTACAAAATTGGGTTCACCATGGGTTGCCCAACGCGTATGACCAATCCCTGCGGCAGCTTTCATGGTTGCGGGAACGAGGCGATTGAGATCATCAATTCTTCCAGGTAGACGGAATACTTCTAATTTTTGATTCGTTAAAAATGCCGCGCCACTTGAATCATAACCACGATACTCTAAACTCTTTAAGCCGTCGATTAAATAATTGCGTAACTTACTTTCGCCAACCGTCCCGACGATTCCACACATGGTTCATTAACCCCCTAATTGACGAATGTGTCTTCGATAAAGTGAACGACTTCTGAAACGAGTTTTTCGCATTGCTGGGGTGCTAATGCTTCCACCATAACCCTAATCAAGGATTCGGTTCCAGAGGCTCTCACTAAAATACGACCTTCTTGTCCTAAGCGTGACTCAATGTTTGCGACAAGGGCAATCAATTCAGGATGGTTCATGACCTCTGTTTTGTTTTCCACCGCAATATTTTTTAGCACTTGAGGATATTGTTTCAATGATACCACATGTTCTGCCAATGCTTGATTGGATGATTGTAAGATGTTCAAAAGCTTGATTGCTGAAAGCAATCCATCTCCTGTATTGAGTTCATTGAGAAAAATCACGTGACCAGATTGTTCTCCACCTAAGATAAGTTGTTCTTTTTTTAGTGCCGCTTGGACATATTTATCACCGACATTGGTTTCTAGATATTCAATGCCTTTTTCTTTGAGGGCTTTCTTAAGTCCAAAATTACTCATTTGAGTAATCACAACTTTTTTCTTCAATGCCGGTTGTGAAGAAAATAAATGAAGACTGTTTAAATAAATCAAGGCATCGCCATTCACTTCTTGACCATCATGGGTCACTGCGATCATCCGGTCAGCATCACCGTCAAAGGCAAAACCAAGGTCGTATTGACCTTTTTTAATCTTAGCTTGTAAGGATTGTAAATGGGTTGCCCCACAACGTTCATTGATGTTGATCCCGGTGGGTTGATGATGAATCACATCCACGCTGTATCCTAATCCTGAAAATAACCTTTGGGCAATTTGGAAAGCAGATCCGTTGGCAGTATCCAAAAGTAATTTGAGTTTTCTACCTTTAAATTCATGTTTCGAGGAGAGAAATTTGACATACGAATCAATGTAACTAGTTGGGTTAGGATGAAATTGACCAACCTGTTTTCCTGTTTGGTTAGGTAACTTGTCTTCGTCTTCATCA
>DBCA01000010.1 GCA_002292805.1 Caryophanales bacterium UBA970 | reverse complement strand
CGAGAGAACGCCTGGATGAGTCCGTGATACTTCAAACGCTTGTCGAGGTAGAGTGTGTTCATAAGGGGAGCGTCAAAACCGGTGAGCAGCATATCGACCACGATGAGTATGTCGATTTGCTTTGATTTGAATCGCTTCACGAGGTCGGTGAAGTACCCGACGTAATTGTCAGTGTTGAAATTCGTTCCGAATTGCTTATTGTACTCCTCAATGAATTTTTCCAACATGTCCCGAGGGAGTTGTTCACCTTCTTCAAGATCGTCATTGGGTGCGTATGTGAATACAGTGCTGATAGTTAAATTGGGGTTGAGTTTCTTGAACATCTCGTAGTACTTGATAGCCATCTTGATGGAAGAGACGGCGAACAGAGCATTGTATTCCTTGTTGTGTGATTTGATAGGGTGAATCTCGATGATCTTCTTGGTGATCGCTTCGACACGCGAGTCCGCTTCAAGAATTTCTTCGCGATCGATGTCTTCCACATCCTCATCGGTCACCTTGCTCCCAATTGTAAAGGTCCGGAGGTAATCTACCTTGAACCCCAGGATATTTCCGTCCCGGATGCCGTCTTTGATCATATAGTTGTGAACTTGTCGACCAAAGAGGTCGCCTGTCGCGATGCCCTTCGCTGCGTTTTCCTCGAAGATCGGTGTTCCAGTGAAACCGAAGAATTGTGCTTTCTTAAAGTGCTTCTGGATGTGCTTGTGCATCTCACCGAATTGGCTACGGTGGCATTCGTCGACGATGAAGATAACCCTACGGTCCTTGAAGGGTTCCATTTCCTTCTCATAACGATCGGACTTCACCGCGATCGATAACTTCTGGATGGTCGTGATGACCAATTTCTTCGTCGAATCTTTGAGATAGCGGATGAGCGTATGGGTGTTTTTGGTAAAGTCGACACAATCGGGTTGGAACTTATTGAACTCACTGAGGGTTTGGGAGTCGAGATCCTTGCGATCGACCAAGAAGATGATCTTCACGTCGTCGATGGATTCGGATAGAACTTGGCTGAGTTTGAACGAGGTCAGCGTTTTTCCAGACCCTGTCGCATGCCATACATAGCCATTATTGCGGGTTTCTGTGCCGAGTTGGACCATCTTCTCCACCGCGTGGATTTGATAGGGTCGCATGACCATGAGTTTCTTCTCGGTTTCGTTGATGACCATGAACTTCGACATCACCTTGGCGATGTGGCAGGGGTTGAGGAAGTCGGTTGCGAAGTCTTGTAGGTTCGTGATGCGCTCGTTTTTATCCGAGGTCCAAAAGAAAGCGTAGTCGTAGTTGAGATGACGATCGGTGTTGGAGGAGTATTTGGTGTCGACCCCATTGCTGACGATGAAGAGTTGAACGAATTGGAAAAGTTCCTTGTAGGATTCAACCTTATAGCGATTGATTTGATTGAACGCCTGCTTCATGTCCATCCCACGTCGTTTGAGTTCAACCTGAACGAGCGGAAGCCCGTTGATGAGCAACGTCACATCATAGCGGTTCTCTCTGGAACCAAACACGGTAATCTGATTTGCGACCTGGAACTGGTTCTTACACCAATCGCGAGTGTTAAGAAGTTGGACGTAGGCCTGCTTGCCATCGTCGCGAGTGATGGATTGGAGTTGCCTCAATTCCTTGGCGGATTGAAAGACCGACTTACCTTCGATGAGGTTTCGGAGTTGTTTGAATTCGGAGTCGGAAAGTGGCTTGTGATTGAGGCGTTCTTTGTTGTGGTTGAAAACTTGTAAGCGAAAATTATCGACGAGCGATTCGTAGGTGGGTAATTTGACCGACTGATAGCCGATCTTAACGAGAGCTTGAATCAGTTGCTCTTCAAGCGCTGCTTCTGTTTGAGTTTGATTCATAAAAAAATCATAGCATTTTCAAGGCTTAATAAAATATGAAATTTGAAGGAAAACCTTTGGAATTCCAAGGGCATACTTTTTCAGGTCAACAATTCACATTCCCCTTATTCCCCCAATTCCCCCTGTTTTAGGAATAAGCTACCTTGGGATTGATGGATGATCGGGATGCTTGAATTGTGTGGCCAGTGTGAACCAAAACAAAAACCTCCCACTACATTATTCGCCGGTGCGAAGGTGAGAGGTTAGATGATTCCGGAATAGGATACCGATGGTGGAGATGCGGAGAGTCGAACTCCGGTCCAGAGAAGATCCCACATTAGCGTCTACAGCTTAGACGATATTGATTTAACCTTTGTCGTAGATATCGACGAACTAGCCAAAGGCGAGATTCATTATTTTTCGTCAACTACGTGAATCAGTGTAGTCGCTTAGCTTCTTGGTATGACACTGGTCCGTTGCGTGAGAAGCGAAACCAACGGTAGCGCGCAGTCCCGCCTGAGCGGGTCACAGTATATCGGAGCTTAAAAGTTAAGCTGCTGCGAGTTGTAAACTGTTGCCAGTTACTATTTTTTGGTGATAACGTCACCACTCGGCTGCATCTAATGCACGATGACAACCCTGTCGAAACCATGACATCCCCAGGTTGTTGCTCATATTGAGCAAGATTATCTTATGGTTTTTTTGATGAGATTACAACCATTCAACCTTATTAATCTTTAAAATGTATATGTTATTTATTTCAACTTAAATATATAATGGATACGCAAAGAGGCATCATATGAAAACATTAAAACTTATCTTTCAATCGCTGTTCAGTAATGCACCCATCATGGAGGCAAAGATCCAACCTTGGTATATCGCCCTGATTATTTTTGTGGTGTCGATTCTATTGGCAACATTCCCTACGTATACTCAAATCAACAACCGCGAAGGGTCTAACTTCTTATCTGGTAACACGTATTCTATTGAAAATGCTTTGGTGTTATTTTCCGAAACGCTAGAAGAAGGAAATGTGGATTTGGTTGTCACCAATAGAGACGAAGCAGATGTCACCATCGCTGAATTGGATAATCAAGGCACTGCCTGGGAATCTGTGTTTACCCAAACATTGGCAGCTCATCCTACCTTTCCTTTCTTTCAATACACCGTCAACAATCAAGTTCGTTTAAGGGTGTTTTACCAAAATGAGAATAGTGATGAAGTCACAGGAGCTTTTGCCAACGCCTTGTTAGCACTTCCTATTGGTGATGATAATATAGGTTCCTTCTTACTATTAGGTAACGCCGCAGTCTACATGTATGTGTATAACCCTGCTGCCTTAACTGCCAATACCGCGACGGGTGAAGGGTTTACAACTGCCTTCTCTGGGACCTATGATGCAATTCCTGCTGGAACCAACCTTGGAAATTTTGTCCTCACGGACGTTGATGGAAATACGATTAACACAAGTGATCTTGTCTTATATACCCGAGTCGTCTTTGATAATTGGTTAAACTTCTTTGATCAAAGTTTTGCGTATTCAAAATCGGTTTTATTGCTTGCCCAAACTGGGTTAACGTTTGTGGTGAATGCGATCATGGCCCTCTTAATGTCCTTGGTCATCTTCATCATGACTCGAGGCAAAAATAATCCAAACAAACACTTTAAGTTTTCTGATACGATGAAAATTGGCGCATGGGCGCTCTTATCTCCAGCATTAGTCACCATCATTGCCGGAGCATTATTCCCTGAATTTGCAGGCACAGCCTTTGTCTTGTTTGTTGGTTTACGCTTGATGTGGTTATCGTCTCGTTACTTACGACCCGTTGATATGGTTGCAACCCCAACTGTCAAAAAATAAAATTACTTTTTGCTACTTGGTCGACCAATCGAATGATATTCCACACCCTTCATCGTTGAAGGTTGATATAAATTTCGCCCATCAAAAACAATCGGTGTTTTCATGAGTTTAATAAAGTCTTTTGCTTGTAAGGTTTTGATTTCAGGCGCGTCATTCAAGACAATCGCCACATCCGCATCCTGAAGCGCGTCTTCTATTTCGACGGCATACGCCAAACAAGGTTTTTCTCCACGTTGTTGAAAGAAATCAAAGGTGGATTGGCGGTCATAGGCAAAAATAATCGCCTCTTGATCGGTGAGCATATCAATGACTGAAAATGCTGGAGAGTTGCGGACGTCGTTGGTGGATCCTTTGTAACTTAATCCAAGAACTGCAATCTTTTTTTGTTTGATGTTTCCTTGAAAACGATCAAAGACCCGAGTCATAAACCGCGTGATTTGTTGTTGGTTCATGTTGAGGGTAGCTTCAATCAAGTGGTCTTTGATGTGATGTTCATTCGCAATGGATTGAAGTGCTTTTAAATCTTTAGGGAAACAACTTCCCCCAAAACCTATGCCTGGTTTAAGAAAACTTCCACCAATGCGTGGATCAAGGGCCATCCCTTTGGCGACGTCTTCAATATTCGCATTCGTGACTTCGGCAATCTGCGACATTTCGTTGATAAAAGAAACCTTGGTTGCTAAAAAAGCATTGGACGCATATTTGATGAGTTCTGCGGATTGAGGGGTGGTGAATAAGAAAGGAACGTTTTTCGGGTACTTAAACAAATCGTAGATCTCGCTTTGCAGGGAAGAATTGTCTAAACCTACAACCACTCGACTTGGGTGAGTCATGTCGCTTAAAGCTTGACCTAATGAAAGAAACTCTGGAACGGAAACAATGTTGATGTCGTCACGCTTGTGTTTCTTTGCTTCGAGAACTAATGCCGCTTGCGTACCCGGTGGAACCGTGGATCGGATGATGACCAAGATGTCTTTTTTTCCATCTTTTAAAATCCTAGCAAATCCATCATGGATGGCGGTTAAGTCTGGTTTTCCTTGTTGACCATCGGGAGTAGGAACAGCAAGGATGGCGATTTGTGATTGTTGTAATGCTAGGGTAGGTTCGTGAACAAAGGATAATTTGGTTTTGTTTTTCTTAAGTAGCGTAGCAAACCCTTCTTCGTGGAAGAATTGTTGACCTTGTTGGAGTTCATTGATTCGATTGACGTCAACATCATAACCAAAGATATGGTGATGTTTGGATAAGTAAAGTGCGTTTGTTAAGCCAACATAACCAATGCCAATGATTGTGATGTTCATGATGTCCTTTTATTTTAACTTCTTCACTTGATGGTGAATGTGTCTTGCAAGGTACCAGGATAGGTAGATGCCTGTGACTAGCTGTAATTCTACTATATTGGGATTGGTTTTCACCGAATACACATAAGGATTTTTATTATTTAAGTAAAAGACTGAAATCAGCGCGTAGGTTGCGCCAATGGTTTTGGCGGTTTTGAGGGCAACCTTGGCAACGGAAGGTGGTAATTTGGCTTGTTTAAGGTAGTCTTGTTGATTGACTGTGACAACTTCAATCCCTGCTTGTACTTTTTTACCTATGACGAGCACTTTAAACATTTGACGATTTTCCGGTGGGACGTAAGCTTGAACGATTAAGGGTTGCATGCCAATTGGACTTAAGGTTTTGATTAACTCTTTCTCATCACGAACGAAATATATTTTTTCTTGCACTTGAGGGTAACGGTTTTTAATGAGGACGGGATATAAGATATCTTGCATCATCGCTTTCACTTCTTGAATCCCTTGCATGATGTTGACGTTCACCACATAAGGTAAGGCAATCGTGGCCGGACTTGGAATCATTGCGTTTCTTAAACTAATCGACAACAAAGCTCGATCAATCGAAAGATTCATGGAGGATTCATCATTGAAAACTTTGATACGGTGTTCAATTTGTAGGTAGCGGGCAATCTGGGTATCTTCATCCAGTAATATGGCAAACTTAAAAAACCCTCGTTGGGAGGTTTCTAATAAACGGTTGGTGTCTTTGGTGGTGACCGCGATGAGCGTTAATCGCCATTGCTGAAAAGCACGAATGATGGTTTCTAGTTGTAAGCGTTGCTTATCTTGGTCAGTAATCTGACGATAAATTAATAATCCATTCATTGCCCATTATTTTACACGAAACCGATGGGCTTTTGACTAATGGGGTTGGATACCTTACTATGAAAGTAACTTATGAAACAAAACAAACATAATATTAAAATTGTTGTGACTGATATTGATGGAACTTTATTTTCTCATCAAAGTAAAATTATTCCTGTATCTGCGATCAAGGCAATTGAAGCCTTGCAGGCAAAGGGTATTAAAGTCTTTCTTGCCTCAAGTCGCAATCGTTATTTAATTACCAAATTAGGGGTCTTGGACGTCATCAAACCGGATGGTTTAATCACCATGAATGGTGCGAACGCCATTATTGATGGCAGAGTCATTCACCGTTATCCCTTGCCAGAATCGGAAGTGGATGCGTTAATTAAGTTTTCTAAGCGTTTGATGTTTGGCTTAACGTTGGTTGAAGAAAATGGCGGTCATATTAATTATGTCGATGATCGCGTCATTCAATCGCACGAAAAATATGGGACACGCTTTCCTCAACCCCGAACCTTTCCAGACCATTACGACCGCAAAATTTATCAAGCGATTGCCTTTTGTGATGAGATCGATGAAAGTTTATTCCTCCCGCATTTAAAACTCTGCAAGTCAGCGCGGTGGGATACGTACGCGGTGGATATCATGCCAAAAGATTCCGACAAATCAAAAGGGATTCTTGCCGTGTTAGAACACTTTGGTTGGCGACCCGAAAACGTGATGGCGTTAGGCGACGCCCCGAATGATATGGAAATGTTAGAATTTGCAGGCATCTCTGTGGCGATGGGCAACGGAAAAGAAGAAGTGAAACAAGTCGCAGACTATGTCACCGCGACTGTGGATGAAGATGGTTGGGCAAAAGCGATGAAACACTTTGGCCTTATTGATTAACTACTTGTGATACGGATGTCCTTTTAGGATCATCATGCTGCGATAGAGTTGCTCTAATAATAACAATCTAAATAATTGATGGGGAAACGTGAGCGCGGAGAAGCTCCATTTTTCTTTTGCCAATTGAAGAACCGATTCATCTATTCCGTGAGAAGCGCCAATGATGAGGGTCAATTGGCTACTCTTTTGCTGAATGGTGTCAATTCTTTTTGCTAAGGCTTCACTATGAAAAGTTTGACCTTGCCGATCAAGAACAATCACATAAGACCCTTGAGGGATTAATTTTTTTAAGTAAATGGCATCTACATGTAAAGCTTTTTTAATATCTTCTTTATTTGAAGTTTTCGCGACAGCTTCTGGAACTTCAGTGATGGTTAAATCCACAAACCTAGAAAGTCTATTTTGGTATTCTTCAATACCAAGTTTGATGTAACTTTCTTTAATCGATCCAATGGCAAGAATATTGATTTTTAACATACACCCATCATACAAGATGTTGACATAGTGTGTGACACCCTATATAGTGTGTAATATACACTATGAACAAAGATATTCATTTAAATCCAGAATTCATTGAAGGTTTTGAAAAAGAACTTAGGCGTGGATCGCTTGTGTTGGTTGTCCTTTCGATGTTGGCAAAACCAACCCATGGTTATGAGTTATTAACCTTAATTGAAAAAGCAAAAATCAACATGGATACGGACACACTTTATCCCTTGTTAAGGCGGTTGGAGGCCCAAGGATTGCTTGAAGGAAAGTGGGATGTCACCAGCAATCGACCTCGTAAAGTATATGGATTAACGCCAATGGGGTCATCGTTATTGGAAGCGATGAAGAAGATTTGGCAGCAATATGGAAAAAATATTGAAAGGATTATTGACCATGACTAAACAAAGTTTTTTGAATGCGTTAAGAGAGGCGTTGGAAGATGAAAACGTTCAAAACAAAATCATAGAAGAAACCATTCAAGAGTATGGATCGATGATTGATGATGCCTTAGAAGGTGGGGAAACCGTTGAATCGTTTATCAAACGAATGGGTTCACCTAAAAAAGTTGCACGGGCCCTTGCTGGCGGAGATCGCACCCAAACCTCAAATAGGTTAACTGCGTTATCCCCATTTGTCGCCACGATTTTATTTTTCTTAGTTGGGGTGTTTTATGGAGCTTGGCACCCTGGCTGGTTATTTTTTCTCCTCATCCCTGTCACAGCAATACTCACCAAGAAACCCATCCAGTGGAAAGGGTTGATGACTTTCATTATTATCATTGTGTTTATTTTGGGTGTTTATAGCACCAATCTTTTGAATCCATTGTGGTCGTTATTTTTATTACTCATCCCCCAATGGAAAAGTAGAAAAAACCAACTTCTTAATCGATTTGGTTTTATTTATACCTATTTAGCGGTTGCGCTTTATCATGTCGCAGTTTTTTACCTTTCATTTGCTTTCATCGGAGGCTACCCAGAGGTTAGGAACTTTTATATCTCCTTACCTTTACTGTTATTCATTCCGGTAATTTTTTATGCCCTCTGGAACGGCAGCGTTCAAATTAGCTTTGATGAGATGGATTTAGATTTAAAGAATCCATTGTCGATCAAAAGATTTTTGATTCATTTGACGTTCATCCTAGGAGTGATCGCTTTTTATCTGTTCCTGGGTTTAACTTGGGGAATTTGGCATCCGGGTTGGTTAATCTTCTTCCTTATTCCGGCTGCCTATACATTGCGAGGAGCAAAACAATTTCCATTCACTGCTATCATGCCTTTTGTTGCGACCACCTTATTCGTTTTGGTTGGTGAGTACGCTTCTATTCCTGGTCAAGATACGGCTTATACGCTGTCGTGGTTGTTTTTCTTCTTAATCCCAATCAGTGGTATATTAAAAAAAGGTAGGTAAATTTTATGATTTTCAATGAATGGAGTGGGTTGATTGTTGGCTTGATGACGTTGATGTATCTGATCAGTGCTGGGTTAAGTGTTCTCAATTTAAGTTATCAGAGAAAACCTTTACCCGCGAACGTCAAAGAAATTTATTCTAAGGATAAGCTGCAACAATCGCGTGCGTACTTTGCTGAAAACACCCAATTTGGTTTGATTCGTTCAACGTTTAGTTTTCTTTTGATGCTTGGCTTGTTAGTCGGTGGCTTCTTTCCTTTAATTGCCCAACTCAGTAGTCAAATCACCAACAATGAGTTATTACAAACCTTCCTATTTTTATCAATCTTAACAATCTTAAACACCATCATCACCTTACCTTTTAGTTACTATCGAACCTTTTCGATTGAGGCTCGTTATGGGTTTAATAAAAGTACCAAATCATTATTCTTTAAAGATGTGCTGAGGAATATCGTTCTATCTACCGTATTAACTTCTGGCATTGCTGTGTTGCTACAAGCTTTATACATTGGACTAGGGGATGCGTTTGTCTTCGGTGCATGGATCGCCTTATCCGTGATTATTGTGATCTTGTTTATGCTCAACACCAAAGTCTTCGTCAAAATCTTTAATAAGCTTACCCCTTTACC
>DBCA01000094.1:4055-7003 GCA_002292805.1 Caryophanales bacterium UBA970 | reverse complement strand
AAATGCCAGATTTTACGATACCTATCGATTAATTTGTGAGTATTCTGACCATTCTCGTACCGAAATCCTAGTTTAACCTTATTCCACATGTTGTGGAATTTTTCCACGTATCGACCGAAATCATGACATGGTTTTTTCAATTCTTTATATTGATGGTACTGGGATCCCGTGCCTAAGTGATTGAATGGGGAAACCTGATGATACATGTGGATGTCTGAACCCAGTGATATTCATCCATATTTATCATTAGATATCGATCATTAGGCATGCTGGGTTATGTTAATATTAAAGTGGTGAAAATTTTAAAAGAACCACGTTACATCGATGCGTTAAAGCGCGATGCAAACCTATACATTGGTTTGCCTGATCGCTACGATTCAAAAAAGCAATATCCGGTTGTTTATTTTCACGATGGCCATAATTTGTTTTATCAACAAGATTCCTACGCTGGGGAAATTTGGGATGTTCCTCAAGCTTTTCGTGCCAAAGGTATCCCAGATTGCATCGTCGTCGCGTTAAGCTGTGCGACCAAAGGCAATCAACGCATCTCGGAATACAACGTTTTTGACTCACGTTTTCCTAGTCACCCTACCTGGATTGCCCACGGCAAAGGCATGGACTATTTACAGTATCTTTTTTATGATTTAAAACCAGAAATCGATAGGAGATTTTCAACCTTAAAAGGCCCAGAACATACCTACATGTTAGGTAGTTCCATGGGTGGGGTTATTTCGTTAGAAGCCGGTTTACTCTTCCCGGAAATGGTTGGTAATGTCGCTGGCTTATCGAATGCGTTTTATGCATCCACCAAACAAATCATTCAATTGATTGAACAAAAGCCGCTCTTGCTAAAAAAACTTTATCTAGACACCGGTGATCAAGAAGCGGGTTTAGAGATTGCCACCGCATACATGCAGTCCAATCGGGCGGTCAATGAAGCAATCCTATTAAAAAAATCAAAAACCGTGACCCGGTTTGAAATTATCCCTGGTGGCCAACATAACGAAACCGCTTGGCGATTACGCTTACCTGCTATTTTAAAATTTTTATTCTTAGGAACTTAATAGAGAGAAGGCTATTTATTTTTCAGAAAATAATGGTTTTTCTTTGAAATCAACCAGTAATTGATCGACCATGATTAAGTCAAACTTGGCCAATTCAAGGCAGTGGCGAATGATCAGATCCCGGTTAGAACTAAGCTTGAAATTAAACCCCGCAGAGGCTAAAAAGGTAATACCTTCCTCAAGATTTAGTCGTAAGCCGATAGCAAACTTAAAGACGGTATCTTTATCAGGCTGATAAGTATCACTAGAGCGAATCTTAGAAAAGACCGAACGGGATACCATGACGTGTTGATAAAGTTTAACTTCATCCATCTTTTTATCGTTGATGAATTTGAAGAGCATCTCACTGAAACTTAAGCCTTTTTTAAAATGGAGTATGTTGGCATCTACATGATCATGAAGGCGGTTGATGAATTTAGGTTTTTCAAAGATGTCATCATCAGCCAACAACGGATGAGTGGATTGCGAAACCGTAGGTTCCGGTCGATAATCTCGGCGAACCAAACGTGCGATGACTTCTACCCAATATTTTCGTTCAAAGATGTCCATGTTTTTACCTTATCACATTCGTGAATGACTTGGATAAGTTTGCTATAATTGGCATGAGGTACTTATGGAAAAAATCCTTCTAGAACAACGGGCATTCTTTGCAAGTGATGCGACCAAACCCTATGCGTTTCGTCTTGCCCAATTAAAAAAACTTAAACAATTGATTCAACAACATCAACAAGCCATCATCGATGCTTTGTATGCAGATTTACACAAAGGTGCATTCGAAGCCTATACCACGGAAGTTGGTTTTAATTTACGGTCATTAGGCCACGCGATCAAGGCATTAAAATCTTGGATGAAACCAGTTCGCCACCGTGGGGAAATTTTTCTCCCATTTGCCAAAGCATTTGTCCAACCAGAACCTAAAGGAAATATTTTATTGATTGGTCCATTTAACTATCCATTTCAATTGGTCATTGAACCTCTGATTGGCGCGATTGCTGCTGGGAACACGGCGATCATCAAACCTTCTGAATATACACCAAGAACGGAAGCAATTTTAGAAACCATCATTAACAAGCATTTCGATCCAAAGTATCTATACGTCGTCAAAGGCGATGCCAAGGTAACCACGGAATTATTAACCTTAAGGTTCGATCATATTTTTTTCACCGGGTCCACCCGCGTGGGACAAATTGTCTATGAAGCTGCCAGTAAACATTTAACCCCAGTTACCCTTGAACTCGGCGGCAAGAGTCCTACCATCATTGATGAAACGGCGAATCTTCGCGTTGCCGCTGAACGAATTGCTTTTGCTAAATTCACCAATGCCGGACAAACCTGCATCGCTCCTGATTATCTATATGTTCAAGAATCCGTCAAAAAAGACTTTATCAAGGCATTAGGTGAAGTGATCAAGCATCGCTATTCCAATCTAGAATCGTTTGGGCGAATCGTCAATGATCGTCATTATCAACGTCTTCAATTACTGATTGATCCGAAAAAAGTCGTCATTGAATCCAAGGCTAATGCCAAAGATAAATATCTAGGACCGACGGTGATGGATCACGTTCAATGGCAAGATAAAGTCATGCAAGAAGAAATTTTTGGACCCATCTTACCGATTCTTTCGTTTAAAAAGATTGAAGACGTCATTCAAGTGCTGAAGACCAAAGAAAAACCTCTTGCCTTGTACTTATTTTCGGAAAACAAACAAACTCAACAACGCGTGTGGCAATCCTTATCGTTTGGCAATGGGGCAATCAATGATGCCTTGATGCAAGTCGCCACCACCCATTTACCCTTTGGTGGGGTTGGCCAAGCCGGTTTTGGTTCGTATCACGGTAAATATTCCTTTATTACTTTTTCACACCAAAAATCTTATCTTAAGAA
>DBCA01000094.1:305-4039 GCA_002292805.1 Caryophanales bacterium UBA970 | reverse complement strand
ATTGATGTTCCGATCGCCTATCCTCCTTATGATCAAGCGAAATTAAATATCATTAAAAAGCTCATCAAGTAAGTTAGCGTGAGGATGTTGCAACTTATCCTTAAATGGATGACTTTGCTGAATCATTCGTTTACAGTTTGAGTATTCAAAGGAGGATTCAATATGAATCTTAAAACCAGTAGCGTTATCTTCGCTAGTATGGGGATCCTACTCGCTAGTTGTGCAACCAGCAATACCCCAGTGGCCTTGTACGCACAATCGGCAAATGCTTTAGTGTCCATTGAAGAAGGATTTGATCAAGAAGTCGAATATGAATTCTTGATGGGTGATGGTCAACTCAAACTTCAGCATCCTCACTTTATGGATATCGCCTCAACGTCAGCGTTACAAAATGATTGGGTTGAAGTCAGTGAACTCTTGGCGACCTTAAAAGAAACCCAACGTTTACAAAATCAACAACGTGTCTTCATCAAAATGGAAGCAAGCATTCTTGTGGCCTTGGCATCGGTCATCGATACCAATGACATCACCTTACCTGAAGTAGACGCAGCAGCTGTTGTCGAAGCGCAAGCGAGTTTAGAGGCAACGAAGTTAGTGCTTCAAACCTTGCGATCTGAGATTCGCGAACTCATGGTTGAACTTCGCCAATTGTTCCGCTCAGTCAATCGTCCCATGATGTGGGATGAAACCTTGGTCGTTGATGTTCAAACCATCTTAACTGAACTCATGCCACTCACCGAAGCCTTTCAAGAAGAATTAGTCACCATCTTACCATCCTTAAAATTGATTCGTGGATTGTTCATCGCCAGCATTCCTGCTGACTTATCACCACTTACTGAAGATGTGTTAACTTCCTTGGCTTTGTTTGAAACTCAACTTGCAACACTTTCCTCTCTACAAACGTCCATGATTGGTTCTCGTACCGAAACCAGAGAAACCATGAAAGAGATTCGTGAACTTGTTTCAGCTTTAAAAGCCAATAACCTAAGCCTTAGCATTGAACAAAAAGCTGCCTTAACCATCAAACGCTTAGCGATCGCCAATGCGATGAATCAACTGCGAACCCAACAAGAAGACAACATGACGTCATTACAATCCTTAAAGGATTTGATTGACATCACTAACCTCGATCAACTCAACACCATCCTTGCAGACTTGATTGCTTCTTTAGACGCTCGCCAAACCATCATTGACGCCATCAACGTCTTATTTGAAGAAGCAAAAGCTATCCTCAACGCTTAAGTTGAGTTTATCCAAAGAAAAGCAAAGTGAACAACTTTGCTTTTTTGTTGGGTTTAGGAAAATGACACGTTTATAATAAAGTTTATGAAGACGTTAAGGACTATGTTTATCGAATTCTTTAAATTAGGAACGATTACCTTTGGTGGTGGGATTGCCATGTTGCCAATCATCAAGCGAGTGGCGATTCGTCATCAATGGATTGTTGAATCCGATTGGGACGAAGTGGTCACCTTATCGCAACTTGCCCCGGGAGCGATTGCGGTTAACTGTGCAAACTTAATAGGTTATCGGGTCAAAGGCCGTCTAGGCAGTGTGGTTGCGATGCTAGGGATGGTCATCCCTCCAATGATAATCATCACCATCCTCGCTCTTGGTTTTGAAACGCTACTCGATCATCCCCAAGTGATTGCCGCCTTAAGGGGGATGTTTATTGTTGTCTTTATGTTGTTCTTTCAAGCAGTCATTAGTTTAGGAAAACTAGCATGGCAGAAGTGGTGGATGGTGCCTTTTTCTTTACTTAGTTTTGGTGTTGCCTATTTTCAAGTGCTCAGTCCTGGTTGGATTTTACTCATCTCCCTTGTGATGATTGTTGCTTACGTGTGGTGGTCAAGGCGGGATCAACAATGACACTCCTTTGGATCATTTTGCAATTCTTATGGGTTGGTAGTCTCACCTTTGGTGGTGGCCTTGTGTCCATTAGTTTATTGTTTGATGTGTTTGTCACTTCTGGATTATTAACTGAAGTATTTTATTATCAAATGATCACGATTGCCGAATCGACCCCTGGACCGATTGCGATTAATCTTGCGACTTATTTAGGGGTTGATCAATTTGGTTTGCTTGGTGGTGTCATCACCACCATAAGTTTTATTCTACCGTCGATCATCTTAATTTGGGTTTTGTATCCCATCTATCGCCGCCATGCGAATTCTCCTTATCTGCAAGCGGTGATGAAGGGATTACGCGTGATGATTTTTGGTGTGATTTTAATTGCCATGGTGAGAATGGGATTGACCGTCGTGGATGAGATTGTTGTCTTACCCCTTGCGACCCTATCACTCATGATTCTGGTTGGATTATTATTACCGACATTAAAAAACCGCCCGTACATCTTGTTGATGATTGGGGCGGTGTTTGGTGTCTTATTTTTTTAAGACGTCTTAGTACATGTCGCCTGGATTTGGCATCGCAGGTGCGGAAGGTTTATCTTCTTTGATTTCCGTTACACCGGCTTCTGAGGTGACCAAGAGCGCCGAGATGCTGGTGGCATTGAGCACGGCAGAACGGGTCACTTTGGTAGGATCGATGATGCCTTCTTTGATGAGGTTAACCCAAACCCCACGTTTCGCATCAAAACCAAATTCTGGTTTTTGTTTCTTTTGATTGTCAACGATGTCAGCACCATTAAATCCTGCATTTTCCGCGATGTAGAATAACGGGGCAGATAAACTATCGAGAACCGCTTGAATGCCGCGTTGAACATCAACGTTTTCATCCTTGAAGGTATCTTTGAGTTCGTTATAGATTTCCATTAAGGTTGCACCACCGCCGGCAACAATGCCTTCTAAGACAGCAGCTTTGGTGGCATTCAATGCATCTTCAATATGAAGTTTCTTTTCTTTAAGTTCGGTTTCTGTGGTTGCACCAACTTTAATCACGGCAATCCCACCGGCTAATTTAGCCAAGCGTTCTTGAAGATTCTTCTTGTCATATTCAGACGTTGATTTCTTGATTTGAACTTCAAGTTCTTTGATTCTATTGGTGATTTCTGGATTCTTTTTTGAACCGCCCACCAACGTGGTTGTATCTTTCTTGATGATGGCCCGACCAATGGTTCCTAAATCATCAATGCTGACTTCTGATAATTTCAACGCTAAATCTTTGGTGACAAATTTACTTTGCGTTAAAATCGCGATATCTTGGAGTTGATCCTTTTGGGCATCGCCAAATCCTGGGGCTTTGGTGACCACCACATTAAAGGTTCCCCGTAATTTATTCACAATCAAGGTATTGGTGACTTCATTTTCAACATCATCAGCGATGATGAGTAAAGGTTTACCAGCTTTAACGACTTGTTCCAACACAGGAAGAATATCTTGAACCGTGGCAATCTTTTGATCAGTCACCAAGACAAGGGGATCTTCAAGTTCAATCGTCATCGTTTCGCGATTGGTGACAAAGTAAGGCGATAAGAAACCCTTGTCGTATTGTAAACCTTCCACGACTTGGAGTTCAGTATCAAATCCTTTGGATTCATCGACATTGATGACCCCATTTTGTGAAACTTTTTCCATTGCGTCCGCAATAATTTTTCCAATCTCAGCACTGCCAGCAGAAATGGTGGCAACGTTTTCAATATCCGCTTTGGTTTTTAATGGACGAGACTTTTTTAGTAAACGATCGGCAACTTCTTTACCGGCTTTTTCAATGCCTTGTTTCACCAAAACTGGGTTCGCGCCTTTTTCTAAGGCTTTGAATCCTTGATGAATCAT
>DBCA01000094.1:0-242 GCA_002292805.1 Caryophanales bacterium UBA970 | reverse complement strand
TAGACTAACTTCGCACCCATGTTTTCAAAGGGATCCTTGAGTTCGATTTCTTTGGCGATGCTCACCCCATCGTCAACGATGGAAGGAGAACCATAGCCTTTGTCCAAGACCACGTTACGACCTTTAGGCCCTAATGACACTTTGACCACATCGGCTAAGGTATCAACACCTTTAAGAATTTTTGCTTTAAAATCACGACCAAATAAAATTTGTTTTGCCATAATGACTCCTTTTTATTTTTC
>DBCA01000048.1:1225-3066 GCA_002292805.1 Caryophanales bacterium UBA970 | reverse complement strand
AGGTATTGTTGCGAAGAATCAACTGAATTGATCCCAATGACCAATTTTCATTACCTCTTCTAGTAAGCACCTGATTATCTTCTAAGGTCTTTTTGATCTTTTTACAACTTTCCCCATTCAAATATTCGGAATAAATAAATCTAACCCATTTGCTCTCGTAGTCGCAAATGACAAGTTTATTACCTACCCCATCAATGTTTTCAAGCTTATAACCAAAAGGACAATCGCCTCCACGCCAGTAGTTCTTCTGAACCTTTTCTATTTTCCCCAACCTAGATCGCTCTGTTCTTATCAAATTATCATAAGTCGATACTTCTGAAAGAATTCCTAACAATAAGTTTTCAAGCCCATCTGTGATATCATATTTTCCTTGACTGGTAAAAAGAACCACATTGTTCTTCACCATTTTTTGCCTAATAGAGTACCATGTAATTTGGTTCCTAGATAGGCGATCCGTGTTCCATACGTATAAATTTTTTACAACACCTGCGTCCATTAATCGAAGCAGCTCAAGCATTACTGGGCGGTTATTCAAATCATCTTTAGAAGATGATTTGCCACCTTCATTATGGATTTGATAATCCATATCCAATCTTTTTGCGATTGCTATTGCAGCATCTTTTTGAGTTTTCAAAGAAGTTCCTTTAGTCTCTTGGACAGAAGTTGAAACTCTTAGATAGCAATGCATGATTTGTTTTTGTACCATAATTTAAGGGTCAATTTAAAAATCCCTTTAATAATGGACATTCATCGGGGCGACCCAGCGAGCCGAAGCGAAAGCGACGGCGAGCCTTCTAGTCTACCGCAAAGGCATAAGCCAAAACTTGTCCAAAATTATTCCACGGTAATGGAATGTGACCCATTAACCTTGCTTGCCAAAGATACTAATTTATATTTTTTGACTTTGGGGTTAGAGATTAATGTTGCTGATCTCTGGGTTTCACATTACTCTGACCATCAACAGTATCTCTTTGAGACCATAACCAAGTTCCGAGTTGAAGGGTGGTCATACAACAAAATCTCCCAATGGTTTAATGATAATAATATCCTTACACCACGAGGAAAGCAATTTGTCCCTCCAAGTGTCCACAGTATTGTTAAAAAGAAAAGGATTAGCCACGAGCGATTTGGCAGAACGTTTCCACTGGTAATTAATGAAGCTGATATCAACATTCAGAACACAACGCCTACTGATTTCAAATAAAACTATTTATTCCAACAGAGTATATTGCTCGTCCACTTCAATAGTGGCCTCGCTGGCTTCACCAGGTCTTTGAGTCACAAGCCTTAGTAGTCGCTTTTCGCATGAAGTGCTCAAAGCTTTAAAGAACACCGAGTTCTAATGCTATCTTTTTGGTCTTGGTGATTGTTGTTGTGCTGGTGTTCAATATAGCTGCAACCTCTCTAGCCGTATAGGTACCTTTTTTAAGGTAGTCAAGGATTTTGATACTTCTTTCTTTCTTGAGATGGTGTTCTGGGGTTGATTTTGTATTTATTCTTCGTCCCATGTAAAGCCCTTTGGCTTGTCTAAGTCTTATACCTTCCATCTGTCTTTCTTTAATAAGACTTTTCTCAAAGCCGCTCATTACCGCTAATAGTGACATTAATGTTTCACTAAAATAATCCGGGTTCCCATCTGCATCAAAATTTCTTATGTTGGGATTTCTGCATACCAAGGTGATGTTTCTATCGGTGAAGTACTTCCATAGTTGAATGGCTCCAATTGTGGTTCTATGGATGCGATCGATTGAATGGATTTCAAGATGAGTTAGCTTGCCCTCGTCTATTAGTTTCTTTATTTGTTGACCCTTGGGTCTATCAAAGAGATCAATAAGACCTGA
>DBCA01000048.1:0-1219 GCA_002292805.1 Caryophanales bacterium UBA970 | reverse complement strand
AGCACTTATCAACTAATACATAATCAAAACCATCAACATTGATCAATTGGCGATCCGGGTTTTGCTGTTGGTCACTTACCCTGGTATAAAGAATTTTCATAGCTTATTTTGATTTAGTTTATAACTGGTGTTGATTGAACTCTACTATTTTAATTTTAAGCCACCATTTAAGCATTTTAAGACCATCAAATTGGTTTAGTGAAAGGTATACTCTTATTATGTTATTATACCGCCGCTTCGTTCTAACTGAGCGGCTTGTGCTAGTCCCAAGTGCCTGCCGGCCTGGCGCGGTATCTGGCCTTATATATAGCCTAAATAGTTCTTTGGGAGGGAGGATAATCCACTAAAAGATGTCTAGTCATTTTTTATAATTCTTTGGGCGTATTACTGAACCAACTAAACAAAGGTCAAAATCGATTTAAAAATTTCTGACTAAAAATCCCAAAGTTGAAGATTTAGTCTAATAAGGCGCATCCTGATGATATGGTGCTGTGGATGTCTCTTTTCTCAAAGAAGTCTTGGTATCTTTTTAATGAGTTATAGGTGGTAAAATGTTGGTGGATATGATCAATTAGATCTTCTATGCTATCGGTCTTGTAGTAATGAAAAAGGGTTTTTGTTTCCCTTGCATTAAAATATAGGAACATCGATGAATCATCGTCATCAAAGTCATTTCCATCAATTTGATGTTCTAGAATGATTTGGTTACTCTTGAATTCGATCTTTATTATTGATTGAATTGTAGCAACTTCTTGCGAATGATAAGTTTTAGTCATGGGTTTTGATTTAATTTATTAATCGGCTAATTGGTCTATGAGAACATAGTTTTTTGTCACATAATAATTTATGAATGCGTTAAGAAGACCACGGTGTTCATTAGGAAGCCTATCATCCCAAAGTGGAAAACATCTTTCATTGACTTGTAATCCATGAATCGATCTAAATCCAGCAACGAATGGTACTTCTAAATCGTTATTCTGGTCAATATCAAATTCTTCGTTAAGAAATTCACATCTTGCTTTTAGATATTCATAAATTAAATCGGTTACCATAATTAATCTATTTGGTTAGGTAATATTCTTTCTTATAGTGATCCCACATTATTTGACGCAAATCTGATTCCACTTGATCCAATATGTTTGAAGAGATCTTACCCTTCTTCTTGATATTTTCTTCTTTACCAAGAACCTTAGCAAATTTCTTTACTTGCTTTCCATTA
>DBCA01000100.1:2157-2672 GCA_002292805.1 Caryophanales bacterium UBA970 | reverse complement strand
CTATATATAACCTTATTCAATGTTCGTTCCATTAGACGCTTTTTATCACAAGATTAGGAGGATGCAAACATGGCATCACAATTTGCTCAATTTTTAAAGGGATATCATCAAGAAGCGATTCAACAATTGCAACGATGGATTCAAATTCCTTCCATCCATGATGAACGTACGATTATCAAAGGTAAACCCTATGGAGAAGCGGTTTATCAAGCATTACAATTTATTGGAAAACTTGCAGAAAAAGACGGCTTTCAAGTTGACTATTGCGATGGTCACGTTACCGAAATTACCTATGGAACTGGTCCACAAATTGCAGTCTATGCACATAGTGATGTGGTTCCAGTTGCCGAAGGTTGGAAACACCCCCCTTTTGGTGCGATGATTGAAAATGAACGGATGTATGGGCGTGGGACGAGTGATGACAAAGGCCCTGCGTTAGCTTCATATTACGCAATTAAAATGTTAAAAGATAAACAATTAATTCAAGGCTTTCAAGTCAAACTTGTCATTGGTGG
>DBCA01000100.1:0-2091 GCA_002292805.1 Caryophanales bacterium UBA970 | reverse complement strand
AAACCTTATGCGGTGGCAGGCTTTACACCAGATGGTAATTTCCCTTTGATCTATGGAGAAAAAGGCATCAGTAACTTTGAGATATTGGGTCACGTCCATCTTCGTGGCATACATTCGATTAAAGCAGGCATCGTTGCTAATTCCGTCATTGATAAAGCCGTTGCGGTTGTCGATACTTTATTTTCATTAGAACGCGCTTTAAACCAATTTGGTTTTCCACATGAGGTTAACGTCAATGGTTCAAAAACAACCATTACCTTTCATGGAAAAGCTGCACACGGTTCCTTACCCCAATTAGGTAAAAATGCTGGGACTGCCTTGTTATCTTTTTTAGCGAAAGCATTCCCACAAGAACCTTTAAACACGATTGCTAAACAATATGAAGACTTTACGGGTAAAAATTTAGGTATCGATGCAAAAGCCCCATTCCTCAAAGAAACCACCAATAATATTGGACTCATTTCATATGACGGTCATCATTTTTCTTTAGTCGCAAACTATCGTTATCCTGAATCCGTGAAGTATGAAGAAGTGGAAAAAAAGATGAAGTTGCAAACCCCAGCCCCCTTACAATTTAAAACTTTGTCAACATCCCCAATGCTCGTCTTTGATCCAAAGGCACCGATGATTCAAACCTTATTGAAAGCCTATCAAGATGAAACAGGTGATAAAGTCACACCGATCATTACGATTGGTGGTGGAACGTATGCAAAAGAGGCTAAAAATACTGTTGCATTCGGTAGCAAATTTCCAACCAAAGAAGATTTCATTCATGAAAATGATGAAAAAATTGATCTTGAAGACTACACCAACTCGATGGCAATCTACGCTCGGGCAATCTTTGATTTGGGCCAACTCCATGCGCCTAAAAAGTAAGCCTTGGGCTAAACCACTGATAGCTGAGCACCCGGAATTGGTGCAAACCGATCAAGATCCGATTATCGAAAAAAATGGATTTCATCATTATGCTTTAGAAATTGGTACTGGTAAGGGTGATTTTATTGCAGGCAAAAGTTTGCAGCAACCTCAAACCTTTTTTTATGGCGTCGAACGTGTGACAACCGTTATCGCTTTTGCTTTAAAAAAAGTCTTATTATCCGAAGCCTTAAATGTGAAATTAATTTTAGGTGATTTTGCAAAAGCATCTTTCATCATTCCTGATTCTTTTTTTGATGAAATTTATTTAAATTTTTCAGATCCATGGCCAAAATTACGTCATCACAAGCGTCGATTAACAGCATTGGGCAACTTGCAAAAAATCACACGCATTCTCAAACCTAAAGGTAAGATCATCTTGAAAACTGATAACTTAGATTTGTTTATGTTTTCCATAGGGAATCTAAACCAAATGTCTTATAATATAATTCAGATTCAGCAACCTTATGTTGCCGTTGAATCGACAGATATTATGACGGAATATGAAAGTTTTTTTCGGAAAGCCTCTGAACCAATCTACCGCCTTATCGCTCAAAAGGAGTAATCATGCTGAATGCATTTGAATTAAAACACTTTAAAATTTTGTCCGAATTAAATGCCATCTCTGGTNNATCTGGTCAAGAAAATCAGGTTGCATCATTTTTACTGCAAGCGTATCAATCCTTAGGATATCAAACGCAAACCGATCATTTAGGTAGTGTGTTTGCCGTTAAAAAAAGTAGTATACCAAATGCAAAGAAAGTATTAATTCTCGGACACATGGATGAAGTTGGTTTTATGGTAAGTCACATACAATCCAATGGGATGATTAATATTGTTCCAATCGGTGGTATTAATCCTCTAACGTTAACATCACAACGCATGCACTTAACAACACGTGAAGGCAAAGTGTTTTTAGGCGCAGTTGACACCACGCCACCCCACCTACGGAAAGATGTTCATCAAGGCATTCCCACAGTCGAAAGTGTCTATGTCGATTTTGGATTTACAAGTAAAGTCGAAGCTCAAAACCTTGGTGTAAAACCTGGTGATATGGTGACATATGCAACGAATTTTTCCGTCTTACAAGGTGGCACAAGAATATTAGGAAAAGCATTTGATAATCGTTATAGTTTGGTGATGGGGTTGGTGATTTTAAAAGCTTTAAAGAATAAA
>DBCA01000037.1 GCA_002292805.1 Caryophanales bacterium UBA970 | reverse complement strand
ACCTTCATAATAAAATTCTTCTTTGACTTCATTTTCTCCGCGAGCATCTGAAATCGTTAAACGTAATCCACCATTTAAATAGGCCATTTGTCTTAAGCGATCGCGAATGGTTTCAAAATGATAGACTTGGGTTTCTGTAAAAATCGTTGGGTCTGCAAGAAAGGTAACGGTTGTACCTGTACGATTGCTTGTGCCAATTTCTTTGACGGGTTCTAAAACTTTTCCACCATTACCAAATTTAATTTTGTATAACTTTCCATTGCGATGAACTTCGGCAATCATCCAAGAAGAAAGCGCGTTTACAACAGAACCACCAACACCGTGGAGACCACCAGATACTTTATAACCACCACCTTCACCAAACTTACCACCAGCGTGTAAAACGGTATAAACCGTTTCGAGAGCGGGTTTACCGGTTTTGGCTACAACATCAACTGGAATACCTCGACCGTCATCCTTGACTGTGACTGATCCGTCTTTGTTGAAGGTGACGTCAATATTTTTTGCATAACCTGCGAGCGCTTCGTCAACTGAGTTATCCACGATTTCCCAAACAAGATGGTGTAAACCTGCTACCGATGTGGTACCAATATACATCCCTGGTCTTTTNNGTGATGTGCAGTTGGAATACCTCTACCGTTATCGACTACCGTGATGGAATTGTTTGGATTGATAGAAACATTGATCGTGTCGCAATGACCAGCCAAAGCCTCATCAATCGAGTTATCTACCACCTCATACACCAAATGGTGAAGACCTTTAACGCCAATGTCACCAATGTACATGGCAGGCCTTTTTCTAACCGCTTCTAAACCTTCAAGCACTTGAATGCTTGAGGCGTTATATTCTGTTTTGACCTTTTCGCGTTCTTTTTCTTCTGCGAGTTCGCGAATCACTTTTTCTTCTTTGGTTTCTTTCATCATTAAGCCCTCCTTAGAATTTGGCTGTTTTGAATGTTGTAGATAGCTGCCGGCGAGTCTAGTATATGGGTTGTGGTAATGAAGACTTGTTGTAGTTTTTGTAAGAATTGAAGTAATCGTTTCTGAGTCGGCTCATCTAATTCACTAAGTACATCATCCAGAACAATAATCGGTCTTAATGCTTGATCTTCAACAAGGAAGTAAGGTGCGATTTTTAAGGCGATGGCAGCGAGTCTATTTTCACCTTGGGACCCATAGCTGGCGATGGTTTGCTGGTTGTAGATGGCTACAAAGTCTTCGCGTTGCGTTCCAAGTTGTGTTGTTTTTCTACGAATGTCATCCTCTAGTTTGTTTGCAAATAAGAGCGTTGCTTCTTTGAAGAAATCTTGTTGTGGATTCACATATGGCACATATTGAAGTCGTATATCAATCGGTGCACCTTTGACAGCACTCGTAATCTTACTGATGACTTTGTTGATGCTTTCAATGTAAGAATGCCGCGCGACCACAATTGGATAGCTTGCATCAATCAATTGTTTTGTTAACACCGCTAAGTGTTGTCGATTGGGTTGTGATCCTTTTAACAATAGATTGCGTTCATTCAGTAACGCCTCGTATTGCGTCAGTTGTTGTAAATAACTTTCTTGGTGTTTGCTAATGTGTGTATCAAGGAACTTTCTTCTCACCTTGGGTAAATCATCAAACAGCATGACATCCCTTGGCTCAAAGAATAAAACGTGGATGACTTTAGAAAGTTCTGATAACTTTTTAACAGGTTTTTGATTGAGAAGAATTTTTTTCCCTTGAGGGGTGATGACGATTTCTAAGGTTTGTTTTCGACCTTGTAAATCAATCACCGCTTTCACCTTTGCAAAAGGTTGGCCTTTTTGTAATAAATCTTGATCATTACTCGTGCGAAATGATCGTGCAAGTGAAAGAAAGTGAATTGCTTCTGCAAGATTGGTTTTTCCTGCACCATTTTTTCCAAGAAAGACATTGAGTTGTGGATCAAATGTCAGTTGAATATGTGAATAAGAACGGTAGTTGACCAACTCTAGACGTTGAACCGTCATAAACCTTTGATAATAATCAGGGTTTTTTGAACCGTGATTTGATCCCCAGGGTAGAGTTTGCGCCCCCGGCGTTGTTCCGGTTGCTGGTTAACTTGGATTAGGTTTTGGCTTAAAAATGATTTAATTTGGCCCCCTGTTTCAATCAACCCCATCATCTTCATTAATTGCCCCAATTGAATGTAAGGGGTGTGAATGACAATTTCCGATTGAGTCGATTCTTTTTCCATGTTTAAACCTCTATAATTTTACCATAAAAAAGAAAATTAGGGAATATTATATATTCCCTAAAGTGCTCTTAAAATGCGTTTAAATACTTAATACGTGCGCACTGGCGTTGCTAACTGGATGAGGGAGTCATCTTTATCGTTTTTTAAGACAAATGGTCTCATATCGCCAATAAATCCAATTTTGATATCTTCAGCCCCAAAAGCACGTATAGCTTCCATAAGATAAAAGGCATTAAAACTAACCTCAAAACGATCTCCATTAAAGGAGAACTTGGTTAAGGGTTCGCTTGCCGATCCAATTTGAGCAGATTTACTAGAAACTTCTACCGCTGTTTCACTCATGGTTAACTTCACCACATTTTCTCTTTCAACAGAGAGTAAAGCGACGCGTTCCATGACAGCTAATAATTCTTTGGCATTAGCCACTAAATAATAATTTGATGTTTTAGGGATGATGTTGGTGGTGTTTGGATATTCTCCACCAATTAAACGAGAAATGACTAAGGTGTTACCAAATTCAAAGGTTGCACGTTTTTCGGTAAAGGAAAGATTGATCATGGGTTCGTGTTCCATCATGGAGGTCACTTCAATTAAAGTTCTCGCAGGAACATTACTAATAAATTTAACAGGCTTATTGATATTAATTTGTTTTCTAGATAAACGAGCTGAATCAGTGGCGGTTGCAACTAATTTACCATCAGATGCTTCTAAATTAACTGCAGTCATGATAGGTCGTTGTTCTTTGGTTGATGCGGCAAATGCTGTTTGTTCAACGACTTTCTTTAAAAGTTTAGTTTCAATTTCTAAAGAAACGCCAGTGGTATCAAGATCTAATTCTGGGTATTCTTCCACTTTAATAGAATTGAGTTTATAGGTTGAACGACCATCACTTACAT
>DBCA01000067.1 GCA_002292805.1 Caryophanales bacterium UBA970 | reverse complement strand
TAAAACAAGTCTTAATCCAATCTGCAGGCAAACTCTTTAAAAAACTTCAAGATCGTGAATACCCTTTTCAAATGCATTGTATTCAAGAGTTATACCAACAATTCATTAAAGAGAAGAAATTTTTATTCTAATGAAACAAATGTTTTTGATCCCCACGCCTTCGGCGATGGATGCCATGGCAAAGAAACTTAGTCGTCATCTTAGTTTAGGCATGGTAATCACTCTTTCAGGTTCGTTAGGAAGTGGAAAAACCACGCTGGTTCAATCATTAGCAAAATATTTAGGAGTCACCTCTCGAGTGATGTCTCCCACCTTTACTTTAATGAAAATGTACCGATTGCCTCAAGGGCGATTGCTGCATGTGGATGCGTATCGATTGGATACACTGCAAGGCTTAGGCTTGGACGATGAAACAGGCGATGACACGATCACGATGATTGAGTGGCCAGAGAAAATCACCACCTTGCCTGAAGGGGTAAGGGTCCATATCACCATCACGATTCAAGACGATCAAACCAGATTGGTGACGGTTGAAGGACCGATTCTGTCCTTTCAAGTATGACGACCAATTCATTTGTGTTGGTGATTGATTCTAGTACGCCTATTTTATTTTTGGGTTTGTTAAATAAGGGTCAACCCGTCGATAGCTTGGTTGAAACGTTGGACCGACAACAATCGGAATGGATGGTTCCTAAAGTCATTTCCTTCTTGCTTCGTCACCAACTTAAAATGAGTGATCTTCAGGCGATTGTTGTGGGCGATGGCCCAGGTTCTTTTACAGGCGTTCGTTTATCTTTAACCTTGGTCAAGACGTTAGGTCTTTTAAAACCTATCACCGTTTATCCAATCAGTTCCTTACATTTATTTGCCTTCGATCCTTTGTCTGCGGTGTGGATGGATGCCCGAGGCGAGCGAATGTATCTTGGCGTCTATGAGAAAGCCAAAGTTCATGTCGCTCCAATGATTCTGGAGATGCGTCACAAAAAAATGATTGTGGATGCCTACCCAAACGCGACATGGATCACCCCAGCAAGCGCATGTCAGCAGCCCAATCTTATTCTGAGTCATGTTGCTTTCTTAATGAAATCACTCACCCCTTTGAAGGATGTCCATCAATTAAATCCAAGATACTTAAAGGACTTAACATGATTATTCGCCCTGCGACCATGGTAGATTTACCCATCTTACTGACGATCGAACGTTTGGCATATGCTTCGCCTTGGACGGAAGAACACTTTCGTTATGAACTAGAAAAAAATCCTTATGCTTCGGTGATGGTGGCCGTGATCGATGACAAGGTGATTGGGTATCTTGATTTCTGGATTACCTTTCAACAAGCCCAAATCAATAATCTTGCCGTCATCCCAAGCTTGAAAAGAAAAGGGATTGGCCAAATCTTATTGTTGGATGGATTAAAACGAATTGAAGCAGAAGGTTGTCTTCAAGTCACCTTGGAAGTTCGCAAGAGCAATCTCGCGGCCCAAACCTTGTATCAAAAGCATGGATTCAAAACCTTATTAACGAAACCACAATATTACGCGGATGGCGAAGATGCTTACTTCATGGAAAAGAAATTATGAAACAAGAACCGATCATCTTAGGGATTGAAACAAGTTGTGATGAAACCTCCTTTGCCGTGTTGCAAGGCTTGCATGTGTTAAGTCATGTCACGTCCTCACAAATCAAACAGCATCAATCGTTTGGTGGCGTCTTTCCGGAATTAGCCAGTCGCTTGCATACGGAAAATATTGGGTATGTGATGATGACTGCGCTGCAAGAAGCAAAGATCGAACCCCAACAATTAAGTGCCGTGGCGGTCACACGCGGTCCTGGTTTAATTGGTGCCCTTCACATTGGCTTACAGGCTGGAAAATTAATTGCCGGGTTGTATGATTTACCTTTGATTGGTGTTCATCACCATGCGGCTCATCTAGAAGCAGGAAGATTCACCCAACCGATTCTTTATCCTGCCCTCGGTCTTATTGTCAGTGGTGGTCATACTGAACTTGTGTATATGAAAGCACCCTTACATTATCAATTGATTGGTCAAACCCAAGATGATGCAGTTGGTGAATCGTATGATAAGGTTGCACGGATGATGGGGTTAGGGTATCCAGGCGGTCCTCTGCTTGATCAATTAAGTCAACAAGGCCAACCGCAATATCGCCTGCCGACGCCAAAGGCAAATGGGGAGTTTGACTTTTCATATTCAGGATTAAAAACAGCGGTTGCCACTTTGATTCAAAAAGAAACCAAATTAGGTCAAAGCATTCACCAAGCAAACCTCGCCTATGCTTTTCAAACGATTGTCGTCGATTCCTTGATGGATAAACTTAAACTAGTATTAAAGGCGTACCCGGTGGCATCGGTCGTCGTTGGTGGTGGGGTCTCATTAAATCAAACCTTAAGAAAACAATGCCAAGCCTTTGCCAAGGTCGTAGGCATCCCGATGATTTTTCCACCCGCATGGGCTTGCACCGATAATGCGGCGATGATTGCCTTGCTCGGTGGGGTGATGTTGAAGGCCAACCAGATCAGTCCCTTGCATGTTGGGGTTGATCCTTCTTGGGAGATTGCTTCTTCATCGAAAGAATAAATGCGTTATAATGTAGACGAATTCGTGAGGAAATCACCATGAAACAAACCCATAAAATTAGGCAACTGTATCAACATTTTCAACAAGGACCATTCACGAAACAAACCTCGCCAGAAAAAGTGATTTTATCTGGATGGATTCGCACCAATCGTCAAAGTGGTGCCATTGGATTTATCGAACTCAATGATGGTAGCTTTTTTAAGAATGCGCAATTGGTTTATCATCAAACCCTTGGTCATTCCTTTGACAGCTTATCGAAATTAGGAACAGGAACCTCGATCACCGTGGAAGGGACGCTCCAAGCAACCCCAACCAACAAACAACCCTTTGAAATTATGGTGTCTTCTTATCAATTGGTCGGTGGAGCACCGGAAGATTATCCCTTACAAAAGAAACGTCATGGCTTTGACTTTCTTCGTGAGATTGCCCATTTAAGACCACGAACCAATACCTTTACCGCCCTGTTTCGCTTACGTTCAGTCATGTCGATGGCGATTCATACTTTCTTTCAAGATCGAGACTTTGTGTATGTCCATACCCCTATCCTCACGGGGAATGATGCTGAAGGTGCTGGCCAAGTGTTTCAAGCGATTGTGGATCCAAAGAAGCCGGACGCTTTCTTCAATAAACCAGCCTCTTTAACGGTCTCTGGTCAACTTCACGTGGAAGCCTTTGCTTTAGCCTTTAAAGATGTCTATACCTTTGGACCCACCTTCCGCGCAGAACCAAGCAACACCACCCGCCATGCTTCTGAGTTCTGGATGATTGAACCGGAAATTAGTTTTGCTGATTTAAACGACGACATGAACTTAATCGAAGATTGCGTCAAGTACTGTTTAGATTATGCCTTCAAGCATGCACCTGAAGAAATGGCGTTCTTTAATCAAATGATCGATCCTACCTTGGTGAAGCGATTGGAAGATGTTCGCAAATCTCCCTTCAAGCGAATGACTTACACGCAAGCGATTCAAGCATTGATTGATGCGGTGAAACAAGGGGTGACCTTTGCCTTCAAAGACATCACATGGGGCATGGACTTACAAACCGAACATGAACGATATTTATCTGAAGTGATTGCCAAAGGACCCGTGTTTATTACCAATTATCCAAAAGAAATCAAAGCCTTTTACATGCGCTTAAATGACGACGGAAAAACCGTGGCAGCCTGTGATTTACTTGTCCCCCAAGTCGGTGAATTGGTCGGTGGATCGCAACGTGAAGAACGTTTGGACGTGTTAGAAAAGAAGATGATTGAGCATGGCAATAAAGCTGGTTTAGAATGGTATTTGGACTTAAGAAAATATGGTGGGGTTCCTCACGCAGGATTTGGCATTGGCTTTGATCGTTTACTGATGTACCTCACTGGCATGAGCAATATTCGCGACACCCAACCATACCCACGGACACCAGGATCCTTGTTATACTAATTTCAACGTATGTTTGAAGAACCATTAGAAGAAAATATCCAACAAGACCTCCAACAAGAGGCTTATGAACGAAAAAAAGTATCTTTAAAACGGATGACTTTATTTATTTGGATTGCTGATTTGATTCTTGCCGTTTATGTGGTGACACAAATTCTTGACTATATTAATCGCTTATTAAATAATTAAAGTTTTTTCGAGACGTCATCTAAGTTCTTCATGAAGATCTGATTTTTCTTGCTTTGAATGCGTAGGGTTCTACCAATCAAGGATAAGGTTGCTCGGAAGGTTAATAAACCACCGAGTAACGATAATAAAAATAAGATGTATGAAATGGTTGCTTCTGGAACAAATCGTGGCACATTCAACAAGACTGGCCAATCAGAGATAAGATTTAAACCGAAAAATTCACTGGTCGGCATATTGGCCCAATCAAAGATTGGGAAGATGGTGTTGAAGCCTCGAGTTTGATAATTAAACAAATCATCGATTAAGCTAGGATCATTAAAGATGGCCATGTATCCAAACAACAACCCAATCATCGACGCGATGGTTAATAACGCCCAGAAATAATCTTTGAATGCTTGGCGATGACTTTTTTTGAAAGCTACTCTGGCGAATTCTTTTGGCGTATTCACCGTCCGGGTTTCGTAAATCTTCCAAGTTTCGGCATCGACTTGGTCGCCATATTTTTTAATCAACGTTTCAAATAACCAACCAATCCCACCAACCAAGGCGAGGGTTAAAAATATCAAGGCTAATAATAAATATAGCAATTCTAATCGCTGGTTAATCGTTGGCACTGGGGTCGTGAATAAGATCATCACTTGGTTCCATTTCCTACGGATGGAAGAGGAGGAACCGCAGTTTCTGCTTTATGGGTGTTAGGGGTTTGTTTCATGATAAATTGATAACGTTTATGAGCGACCAAGTCTTCTGGAAATGGAGTAAACACGCCTCGACCTGAAAAGAATAAGTAAATGGATTTTAAGGATACGGCTAGAAAAATAAGCAATCCATAGGTTAAAAAAAGTAAAAATCCAAAGGCAATCAGTGGGGATGCAATGATATAAATGGCCCCAAGTAATGTACGTTTAAGTAATTTGACGAGCATGTCCATGCTTTTATATTAAAGCATTTTTCTTCTTTTGGGTGAATGACTTGTACATCATCAATGCTAAAGGAATGATCGCAATGAAGATGACGGAAAGAATTCGATAAGGACCTTCTAAGATATCACTAAAGTATGCATTCACAAATGGATAAATGATTAAACCCAGCAATAATGGATAAGCCGCAAAACGAACCGGTCGCATAAAGAAATAAAGGTAACTATACACACTCAATAAAGTTAATGGTCCTAAGACAAACAAACTAAGTTGAGGGGCAAATCCAATGCTGATCAAACCTACCAAGAATAACGCTACATAAGCATACACTTCAATTCTTGTTAACATCAATTGATAAGGAAGATGGATGCCAAATCGTTCCATCACCGGAATCATGAAACTGATGCTGATGGTGATTTGTAGCAAGCCAATGGCATACAGCATCATCGGGTTTAATATAAAGATATTAGGAACATTGGAGAAATTAAAGAATAAATAAATGAAAGAAAGTAAATCAACCTCATACAACCATAACGAGAACATTCTTAACAGATACAAGACTCCAAGTTGGGTTAATGATAAGAAAAGCACCATGGAAAATAAGGTTGCTTTTTGTTTTAAGCTCATCACATATCCGATGCCTAAGATAAAAGAAGGTAGCCAATAAAACAGAATGGTTTCCATCGCTGGTTGAATCAACATCAACATCAACAACATGGATGTCACCGCATAAATCACAAGACCTCGCCAGGTTGAAGAAAGTAAAACAAGAATGGTAAAGATAGGAAATAAAAACGTAAACCAGTATCCAATGAATGGATAGAGTTGATTTAAATAAAGGAATAAAAGTTGTAAGACGACCACCAAAGCGATCCAGGTGATTTGAAAGGTTGGTTTGGTTTTTTGTTGCCTATTCATACTCAAGGGCACTCCGCGTGAAACGATTTTTCATCCAATGGGTTGTCATGAGTGTTAGTTTATTGTCTTTGTTTCAAGATCATCAACCTATTTTAACACCTCCGAATACCTTGCTTAGCAAAGAGGTGTTAATTTTGTATTACAAAGACGGTTGTGTTTACGCCAGTGAGGTGATTGGATTGCTACGATTATGGATTGAACCCCATCCTCATTTTGAATTAAGGATGATGCAGTCTACCCCGTCATTTCCTTCCCCAACCTTGCGGATACCGCTTGAAGATTTTTATATCAACTATATTGGGGTTAAAGCGATAAAAGAAGCGATAAAAACAACGATTTTGAATTGATATTTTCATAGTATTCACAAAGGATATTTGCTAAAATCATTAGTAATAACTTATGGATTTTCAAACGCAATTAAATCCCAAACAATGGCAGGCCGTTTCCACTGAATCCAGCTATGTTCGCATCATCGCAGGTGCTGGCAGTGGCAAGACGAGGGTCTTAACCTTTCGCCTTGCTTATTTGATTCAAGAAAAGCATGTTTTTCCTGAACAAATCCTTGCAATTACCTTTACCAATAAAGTTGCCAAAGAAATGTTATCAAGGGCCAATCAGTTGGTTGCTAACCTAGGCTCAAGACTTAAAATCATGACTTATCATAGTTTTGCTGCAAGATTTTTACGTCGAGAAATTCATGTGCTTGGTTATCCAACGAGTTTTACAATTCTGGATGACGATGATCAAGAAAAATTAGTGAAATCAATTGCCGAAGAAAAAGGTTTTCGTCGTGGCGATGAGATTGTGAAACAAGCATTAAAATACATTGCTGAACAAAAGTCTGCAGGAATCATGCCTGAACAAATTACCATTACCTATGAACGGTTCCCAACGGAAAAATTGTGTTTATCGTTTTATGAAGTCTACGAAGCAAAAATGCGCGCGATGGCGAATTTAGATTTTGATGATTTGTTGCTGAAAGCAATTTTTATTCTAGAGAAGTATCCGGAGATTTTGTCCAAATGGCGGCAATATTACCGTCACATCTTGGTGGATGAATTTCAAGACACCAACGATGTTCAATATCGCTTGTTAACGTTGTTATTAAGTAAGACCACCTCGCTTTATGTCGTGGGAGATCCTGATCAAACGATTTATTCTTGGCGAGGCGCAAATCCAAAAATCATCATGGATTTAGCATCCACCTTCCCCATTGACACCATTATCCTCAATCAAAATTATCGATCCACCAAACCCATCTTGGATCTGGCCAACCGCTTGATTGACTTCAATCAACACCGTGTCAAAAAAGATTTGTTTACAGAATCAACCGATGGTCAACCGGTCACCCATCAACGATATTTCAATCGCGAAGAAGAAGCACACGCGGTGGTTCAAACGATTCGTCGATATTTACAACAAGGTAAACAGGCGAAAAACATGGCCATTTTATACCGTGCTAACTATTTAACATTACCTTTTGAAAAAGCCTTAACTCGAGAACAACTCCCGTTCCGAATCTTTGGCGGGATGAGGTTTTACCAACGTCAAGAAATCAAAGATGCGATTGCCTACTTTAAATTAATTCTGAATTCAAAAGATGATTTATCGTTTGAACGCATCATCAATGTTCCGCGTCGCGGCATTGGCGATGTGACGTTTCAACAATTAAAATCAATTGCCACGAGCCGAAATTTATCCTTGTATGACGCGAGTTTAGGGTTAGACATGTTTCCTGGTGTCAGCAGCAAATTAAAAATTCAACTCAAGCCGATGATGGAAACGATCGAAAAATATCGGATACGATTACAAACCGATGGGATTGATATCCGTCTTGAAGTGGAAGCTTATTTACAAGAACTTGGTTACATCAAGAGCTTGCAAGAAAGTGATGAAGAAGATCGGATTGAAAACCTTTACACCTTGTTTGATGACTTGGAAGAATTTTTACAACGTAACGACGAACCGAGTTTTTCCCAGTATTTAGAAAATATCTCGTTGATGTCTAGCCAAGATGACATCGTTGAAGAAAACTTTATTTCCTTAATGACGGTTCATACGGCCAAAGGATTAGAATTTGATCATGTCTTTGTCATTGGTTTAAATGAAGGGGTTTTTCCTTCGATGCGGACGTTGGATGATGATGCCTATCTTGGATTAGAAGAAGAACGTCGCTTATGTTATGTTGCCTTTACCCGGGCAAAACAAACCTTATCGTTGACGTGTGCAAGTGACTTTTCTTTTGTGATTGGCGGTAATTTAATTCCATCTCGATTCTTTAAAGAAGCGGGATTGACCTTTCAATCTGCATACCGCGATGCGTATACCCCTGCTAACAATATGGTGACGAGTCATCCCTCCCGGCTAGGGGTTGTTCATGCCTCCACGGTTGAAAAACCAGTCGTATCCATGGGCAAGATTGAATGGAAACTAGGCGATCCATGTGTCCATGAAAGTTTTGGCAAAGGCCGAGTCAAATCCATTATTTCTAGCGACATCATTGAAATTGCTTTTGAATCTCCGAGTCAAATGAAAAAACTTGTTGCCCAACATCCTAAATTAAAAAAGGTAGAATAAGGTCATGGATATCGAACAACGTATTCTGCGCCTTCGACACTTATTAAACCAATACAACCATGAATATTATGTGTTGAATCAATCTTCGATTGATGACGCCACCTATGACCAATTGATGCAGGAGTTAATCGCTTTAGAGAAAGCCAACCCGCAGTTTGCCTCGCCTCACTCACCTTCGGTTCGTGTCGGTGGTGCGGTTCAGGCATCATTTAAAAAGATTAAACATGCACGGATGATGTTGTCGTTAGCCAATGCCTATGATGCTAACGATTTGGTTCAATTTGATCGCCGTGTCCAAGAAGGCTTGAATCGACGTGAGGTTGTTCCGTATGTGTGTGAATTAAAAATTGATGGGCTCGCCATCAGCATTGAATATCGGCAAGGCAAGATGGTGTATGCGGCAACCCGAGGCGATGGCGAAGTCGGTGAAGATGTCACCGAAAACATCAAGACCATTAAGTCCATACCTTTAACCATTGCTGATCAACGAACCATTGAAGTTAGAGGCGAAGTGTTGATGACGCGGGCAGTGTTCAAACAACTCAATGAAGAAAGACTGCGCTTGGGTGAACCCTTGTTAGCCAATCCTCGAAACGCGGCCGCGGGTTCGATCCGTCAATTGGATACGACCATGACCGCTTCTCGCCAATTGGATTGCTATCTTTATTATGTGGTGAATGCTTCAGAATTAGGCATGAGCACCCATCAAGAAGCATTAGCATTTTTAAAACGCCAAGGATTTAAAACCAATCCAGAAACCAAACAACTCAACGGGATGGATGACGTGATTCGCTATATTGAATCGTATCAAAACCGTCGTGGTGATCTTGCCTACGATACCGATGGGATTGTCATTAAAGTCAACACCTTGGCGGATCAACCCAAGTTAGGTTACACCGCAAAAACTCCACGTTGGGCTGTGGCTTATAAATATCCTCCTGAATTGGTAGAGACGACATTAGAGCAAGTGATTTTCACCGTGGGTCGTACGGGTAAAATCACCCCCAATGCGGTGCTCACACCCGTCAAAGTTTCTGGAAGCATGATCGCTCGCGCTACGCTTCATAACGAAGATTTTATGATGTTAAAAGATTTACATCTTGGTGATCGCGTGTTGATTCGTAAAGCGGGAGAAGTGATTCCTGAAGTTGTGCAAGTGCTTCCATTCAAACGTTCAGTTAATGCCAAAAAAGTGTTGATGATTCAACAATGTCCCGCATGTGGATCTGCCTTGGTTCGTGTCGAGGCGATGCATTTTTGCTTGAATGAAACGTGCAGTGCTAGACAAGTGGAAGGGATCATTCACTTTGCCTCCAAGGTTGCTATGGACATCAAAGGCTTAGGTGACAAGATTATCGAAGAGCTTGTGCAGCTAGGTTTTGTTCGTTCTATTCCAGACCTCTATCGACTACACGAAAAAAGAAAAGAATTAATTTTACTCGATGGCTATTCCGACAAATCCGTGACGCTCATCCTTGATGCGATTGAAGAAAGTAAACAACGAAGTCTAGAAAAATTATTGGTGGGATTAGGCATTAAAGAAGTGGGAGAAAAGACCGCGAAAATGCTTGCCAAAAGATTTCTCACCTTACGAGCTTTATCCGTTGCCACCATTGAGGACTTACTGGCCTTGGCCGACACTGGTCCGGTGGTCAGTGAAGCGATCATACAATATTTTAGAAATCCAAAACATCAACAGATCATTCAAGATTTAATCTTGCTTGGGGTCAACCAAACGTATTTAGGAGTGACCACGAGTAAACCCACCTTTTTCT
>DBCA01000011.1 GCA_002292805.1 Caryophanales bacterium UBA970 | reverse complement strand
CCTATCAGCATATGGTCACCATTCAAACCAAAGATGGTGACCATCTTCACATCGTAAATCCAACCCTTGGCAATGGCCCAAGAAGGATTTTGCTTGATCCTTATCCCGATGAGGTCTTTATTACTTTATACCCCGGGATGAGGGTTACGTTTAATCCAAAGTATCTACATATTGATCAAACTATCTTTATTCAGTTGCAAGACGCATACCTGTGGACGATGCCTATCGTTGAAAAAGTAGAATTGCTTCGCAGCAATATTTTGTTGTATTTACAAGCTTGTTTTCAAAAGATTCAATTCAACGATGTGTTGATCGATGAACATGCGCTAACCAAACAAAAAATCCAGCAATTTTTTTTAAAACCCTCTTTTGCCAATATTGCTAGTGTTCTAGGTCTGGGATCAGGTTCAACCCCAATTGGTGATGATGCACTCTGTGGATATATCTTAAGTCAACGATTCTTAGGAAGATCGCCAACGTTGATTCATCAACTTGCCACCGAACATTTTTTTCAAACCACGTCGGTGTCTCAGGAAATGTTGAATGATGTTTACCATGGTTTTTACAGTAAAGTCTTTATCGATTGGTTTAAGCAACTTATCCATCATCCTAAGTTGGGGATTGATGAAGATATTCTCAGATTAGGTGGAAAATCCGGGGCCATGATACTTCTTAGTTTCTATCAATTCACGATTGCGTCCTTAAAGGAGGAGCCATATGAACATGTATTTGCGTATTCTCGTTAATGAATACTACGATTCAGTGACATTAATGTCGTTAACGGCTTCATTAAAAAAACAATATTCCGGTGATGAAATTTTTCTTTTAATGGGAACGCCGATGAATGTGCAACTCATCAAAGACATTGGTTTTAAAGATGATCGTTTAGGTAAAATTTCCCCAAACGATTGTTTAATTGGGATTAAAACCAATCAAGATAAGCCCGAGATGATTGAATCCCTAGTCAAGGCTTTAAAATCTGGGACGCAACAAACCAAAGCAACCACAAATCAAATGATGTCTTATCCTTCAACGCAAGCAGCTGCAAAGGCAATTCATGCCGATGTCGCCTTGATTTCTGTTCCTGGAGCGTATGCAGCATTGGAAGCACACCAAGCCCTCAATGCAGGACTGAATGTGATGTTATTTTCCGATAACGTCAGTGTTGAAGATGAAATTGTCTTAAAGAAAAAAGCCATTGAAAAGAATTTGCTCTTGATGGGTCCAGATTGTGGAACCGCCATCATCAACGGGGTTGGTCTTTCGTTTGCTAATCAAATTCGTCAAGGTCCAATTGGGATTGTTGCAGCCTCAGGAACCGGTCTACAAGAAGTGACTGTCTTGATTGATCGATTCGGTGGAGGGATTTCCCAAGCAATTGGTACTGGCGGGCGGGATTTATCGGAAAATGTTGGCGGATTGATGATGTTACAAGGGATTGATATTTTAAACGATGATCCGGATACGAAAGTGATTACCTTAATATCAAAACCACCTTCATCAACTGTGTATGAAAAAATATTACAAAAATTAAAAACGGTTTCAAAACCTGTTGTGATTGGTTTTATCGATGGAAAAAAACCTGAAAATAGTCCCTATCACCATGCATCTACCCTTGCAGAAGCTGCTTATTTATCTTTAAAAGCGATGAAGTTAAATCCGCCGATATTTGAACAATTAACCGATCAACAAAAATTAGATGCTAGTGCAGTCAAAAAAGAAAATCAATTTATTCGCGGTCTTTATTGTGGTGGGACCTTATGTTCAGAAGCGATCAGCATTGCTAGAAAAAATTTAAAGGGTCTTTATTCAAACGTGTCGAAAAAACCGGAAGAACATCTTGATGATGTTTTCCATTCCAAAGGCCACTCTTTTGTTGATTTAGGGGATGATGTTTTTACCAATGGCCGTCCTCACCCGATGATTGAACCAACGATTCGATTGGAAAGAATTTTACAAGAAGCTAATGATCCTCAAGTCGGGGTCTTGTTATTAGACTTTGAACTAGGATATGGTTCTCATGAAGATCCAACCGGAACGCATTTAGAAGCATTACAGAGTTTTAAAAAGCAACGACAAGACGTGCCAATCATTGCCTATGTTTGTGGTACAGAAGGTGATAGTCAACGCCTCAAAGATCAAGAACAAAAACTGAAGGCCATCGGGGTTCGTTTGGCGTCAAGTCATGCGCAAGCAATTCGCTATGCTGTTGCGATGATTCAAGGAGGTTATCACCGTGAATAAGTTAATTCAATCTAAACAAACACCGAAAGTGGTCAATATTGGTTCAAGTATTTTTCTAAAGGATTTAAGTGCTCAACATGTAGAGCATGTCAACGTCCAATATCAACCACCGGGTCAAGGAAACGAAGAATTGGTTTCTTGGTTACTCAGATGTTCCGAAAAAGAAGAAGTCATTCACAATGCTAATCAAGAAGCGTTAACAAGAGTATTAGCCGCGCAAGCAAAATTGATCGCCGTGATGCCTGCCATCCAGGTGATTCCGGGAATGACGGATAGAACCTTTTTACATGCAGGACCGCCAATTCCATACGAAAAGATGGCAGGTCCGATGAAGGGTGCAATCCTTGGGGCGATTGTCTTCGAAGGGTTAGCGAAAAACTTAAGCGAAGCAGAAGGAGTGATTAAACAAGGCCTCATCACCTTTGCGCCAGCCCATGAACATCATGCGGTTGGGCCAATGGCAGGCATCATTTCTCCAAGCATGCCAGTTCATGTTGTTGAAAATCCAATTCATAAAAATACTGCTTACTGTTCAATCAATGAAGGCTTAGGAAAAGTTTTAAGATATGGAGCCAATGGTCCGGAAGTGATCAATAAACTAAAATGGATTCGAGACACCTTTGCTCCGGTTCTTAATGAAGCACTCAAGATTACAGGACCGATCGATATTAAACAATTGATTGCTCAAGCATTACAAATGGGAGATGAAACCCATAACCGAAATAAAGCGGCAACTGCTTTATTCTTAAAGGAAATTGTCCGCGCCATCTTCTTAACCAAAGTAGAGATGGATAAAAAAGTCATGGTCTTTGATTTTATTAAGAATAACGATCATTATTTTCTCAATCTTTCCATGCCTGCAGCCAAGGTCGCATTAGACACTGCCCAAGGCATTCCACATAGCACCTTTGTCACGATCATGGCAAGAAATGGTGTTGACTTTGGGATTAAAATAGCGAGTTCTAATCAGTGGTTTACAGCCCCTGCCAATTATGTCAAAGGGCTTTATTTTACTGGATATTCTGAACAAGATGCTGCGCCTGACATCGGTGATTCTGCAATCACAGAAACCTATGGAATCGGTGGTTTTGCCATGGGTGCAGCCCCTGCCATTGTCCAGTTTGTTGGCGGCACCGTTGCAGATGCCATTCGCTATTCTAAAACGATGCACTTTATTACCGTTGGCCAGCACCAATTGATGCAAATCCCTAACTTGGATTTTTCCCCAAGTGCCTTAGGGATTGATATTCAGAAAGTCATTTCAACCAATATTCTTCCCATCATTAACACTGGGATTGCCCACAAAGAACCAGGCGTTGGCCAAGTAGGAGCGGGTTTAGTTGAGCCACCCATGGCATGTTTCACTCAAGCTCTTGCCGCCTTTGTGAAAGGACTTTAATCAATGAAAATTGTTTTTGCAATTGGTGGGAACGCCCTAGGAACGACCCCAGAGGAACAACTCAAATTAGCTTTTGAAGTCGCAAGTCCAATCCTTGAATTAATTAAGTCAGGACATCAGGTGGTAGTCGTTCATGGCAATGGTCCTCAAGTTGGATTGATTAAAACGAGTCTAGACATTGCTCATAAACACAATCCTAAAATCCCTTTTGTGAATTTAAATCACGCCGGGGCGATGAGCCAAGGTTATGTTGGTTATTCCTTACAACAAGCTTTTCGCGTCACGGCGAATAACATGGGTTTACCCATTCAACCAATTACCGTGATTACCCAAGTTGAAGTCGATCCTAACGATTCGGCGATGCAACATCCTACCAAACCCATTGGAGACTTTTATACATTGATTGAAGCTGACCTCATGCGTCAACAAGGAATGACGATGGTTGAAGATTCTGGTCGCGGTTATAGGCAAGTGGTGCCTTCGCCAAAACCACAACACATCATCGAAAAAGATGCAATCCTCGCACTGATTCAATCTGGGTTTTTGGTCATCGCTGCCGGTGGTGGCGGGATTCCTGTGGTCAAACAAGGCCATGATCTCAAAGGAATTGATGCTGTGATCGACAAAGATTTTGCTTCCAGTAAATTGGCGGATTTGATTCAGGCTGATCGATTAATCTTATTAACGGCAGTGTCTCGTGTCATGGTGAATTATGGCAAACCGAATGCAAGACCTATTGAAACCATGAATTTAAAGGAAGCTGCGCAATTCATTCAAGAAGGTCAATTTGCTCCAGGCAGCATGTTACCCAAAGTAGAGGCAGCGATGCTATTTGTTAAAAACCATAAGAACCGGCAAGCAATCATTGCCTCTTTAAAAGATGCAGAGAAGGCAATGAAAGGATTATCTGGAACTGTGATTATCGATTGATTGTTTCTTTCGAATCGTATTGAAGTAAATATAAATTGTAGTAAAGGCCTTTGTTTTTTAACAAGGCTTGGTGGGTGCCTGTTTCTTTGATTTCACCTTTCTGCATGACAATAATTCGATCGCTATGTTGAATCGTGGATAAGCGGTGGGCAACAATGATCATCGTCGAGATCGACATCATTTTTTCTAACGATTGTTGAATGATGGTTTCCGATTCACTATCGATGTTCGCTGTGGCTTCATCCAACATCATTAAAGAAGGACGGTAAACCAAGGCTCTCGCAAAAGAAATCAATTGCCGTTCACCACTAGAAAAGTTCTTGCCACGTTCTTTGACTTGGTAAGCTAATCCTTCTTGGCGTTTCTTGATGACAAAATCTAATCCAACATAATCGATGGCCTGTTGAATTTGCGGATCGGTAATCGCCTCGTTTTGAAGGGTGATGTTATCTTTGATCGTTCCTGAAAACAAGAACACATCTTGGAGCATTTGTCCGACATGTTTTCTTAAGGATGCACGGGTGATCTGACGAATAGGAATATCATCAATGAGAATGTCGCCCTTTTGAATATCGTAATTGCGGACAATCAATTGAAGGATGGTGGTCTTTCCACTTCCGGTCGCCCCAACCAAGGCCACTGTTTCATTGGGTTGAATCGTAAAACTTACATTCTTTAAGACCCATTCATCCGGTAAATAACTAAACCAGACGTTTTTAAATTCAACTTTTCCCTTGAACGATTTCAACTCAATCGCGTTAGGTTGATCTTCAATCAAGGGTTTGGTATCCAAGACGTCAAAGATTTTTTCCGCACTGGCAAAACTACTTTGTAACGTATTCAATTGTTCGGAGATTTGTTGAATCGGTTCAAAGAATTGGCCGATGTAAACATAAAACGAGACAAACAAACCAACGGTAATGACCCCTTCAAGGACATTGATCACCCCAAAGAAAATCGCCAAGATGGTGGCGATCATCGATAAGAAATAGAGGATAGGTCGATAGATGGCAAAGGTGTACATTTCTTTGATCGAGTCTTTTTTCAATTGACGATTGATGCGATCAAAGCTACCTTTGACTTTCTTTTGTTGGTTAAAAACATGAATGATTTTCATCCCCGACAAGTGTTCGGATAAATAAGCATTCATTTCCGAAATTTGATTTCGAACCGCTCGATAAGCGCCGCGAGAAGCTTTTTGGTAGATGTCACTCGCAAGCAAGATGAGGGGGATGACCGCAAAGGTGATGAGTGCCATCAAGGGTTGGATGGAAATTAAGATGATGGCAATAACCACCAAGGTCAAGACACTACGGATGACGTTCACCAAAGTATTGGTAAACATATCGGAAATGTTACCAGGGTCATTGGTCGCTCGGGTGACTAATTTACCCACCGGTAGACTATTGATTTGTCCAATCGATAAAGTGTTGATGTGATCAAAGACTTGCATACGAATGTCGTGGGTAATCTTTTGACCGACCGCTTGTAACATGATGTTTTGTAAATAAGACACATACGTTGAGAAAGCAGAGACCAACAATAAGACACCGGTGCCAATGCCAAGAATCCAAAGTTTGTCATTCAGGGTCAGTAACGGATTTTGCATTTGGTCAATGGCCAAGCCTGATGCCAATGGAAGAATGATGCCTGTGAAGGTTCCTAAAATCATCAAAACAAAGGCAAGGATAAAGGTTCGTAAGTGAGGTTTTAAATACGTGAAAAACCTTGCAAAGACTTTGCGATCTTGATGGGCTTCGTGATGTTCTGCAAAATCACGCATGCTTGGTTTCCCCCACCAGGGTTTCTAAGGTTTGTAAGCGAACCATCTCTTGGTAAAGGGCATTGGTTGCCAATAATTCTTCATGACTGCCAATCCCTACGAGTTTGCCTTGATCAAGAAGAACAATCTTATCTAGTTTTTTCACCGTGGAAATACGGTGAGCGACCATGATCGTGGTTTGACCTTTACGAATTCTTTTTAGATTGGTAATGATCGATTCTTCGGTTTTGGTATCGACCGCGGAGACAGAGTCATCCAGGATTAAAATCGCTGGTTGTTTTGCAAGGGCTCTGGCGATGGATAAGCGTTGTTTTTGTCCACCAGACACGGTGACACCACGTTCTCCTAAAATCGTTTGATAACCTTCTTTGAAACCGATGACGTTGTCATGAATGTCCGCTAATTTTGCGACTGTCTCTATCTCTTCTTGCGTTGGTTTGTCTAACCCAAACCCAATGTTGTTGGTGATGCTGTCGGAAAATAAGAAGTTATCTTGGGGAACATACCCAATCGCTTGTCGTAAACTATCCATGGATAATTCACGTGCATCCACCTGATCAAACAAGAGCATGCCAGGTTCAACATCATATAAGTGTAGGAGTAATTCAACCAAGCTTGATTTGCCACTGCCTGTGCGACCAAGGATGCCAACCATCTCACCTTGTTGAATGGTAAAACTTACCCCATCGAGAACCGGTTGTTTACCATCGGGATATTGGAAACGAAGGTTTCGTAATTCAATTTTGCCTTTTAATACCTTTTGAATAGGCGATGTCGGGGTTTGAATCAAAGGCTTTTTTGATAATAACTCATTGACTCGTTTTGCCGACGCTTGCGCTTGGGCATTAATATTAAGGAAAGTTGCGATTGCAAAGACTGGCCACAATAACGTGAAGAAGTAACCAATGTACTCGGTTAATTGACCACTACTTAAATCGCCTAAGGCAATCAATAATGACCCATAGGCAAGGATGGCAAGAATCACCAAGGTAATCATCGTGTCAATCAAGACATTGACCACCGTGTTGTATTTAATGTTGTCCATCGACTTTTCATAAACATCATTCGATTTTTTTTGAAAGCCTAACGATTGGGCGATTTCCCGAACATACGCTTTAATGACGGTCGTTCCTGAAAAGGATTCCTGAGTATAATCCGATAACGCTTCAAACGATTCGGATCTTAATTTTGCTTTTGCTTCGATTTTCTTTTCGATAAAGAACACCAAAATTCCCATCAAGGCAATAGGAATAAAGGCAATGATGGTCATCCAAAATTGCAGATTCAACATTCTAAATAGAACAAAACTACCTAATACCAAACCATCAACGAGCATAAGGATTCCAGAACCATAGACTTCGCGAATGACATTTAAATCATTGGTAAAGTATGCCATCAAGCCACCTACTTTTTGATTCGCGTAAAAGGTTTGATCTAAATCCGTGAGCTGGTGAAACATTGCTTGCCGAACATCTGCGGCAATTTTATGGGAAGTGCCATAAAAGAAATGCCGCCATAAAAAACGACCCACGGTCATCCCGAGGACGATGATGATGATATGAAGTAAAGGGGCAAAGGCGTCTTCAATGACAAGAATTTGACCTGACTCGACCCCATCAATGATGGTTCGAATGATGCGGGGGATATCGAGTTGAAACCAATCCACACTGATGAGAATGACAAGGCCAAAAAAGAATGACCAACCATATTTGATGTAGTAATGCCGGAAGTGTTTTAAAAAAATCAATGAACTTTCCTCTCCGGTATTATAGAGCAAATCAAAGAATTATTCTTTGTGATGCTGGGAAAGAAAAAACGTCCCTTGAAAAAGGAACGTTATGATCGTTGACATGATGACTCTACTTTGTCACAGGAGGTTCGCTGGGTTTGGAAGGTGTTGCCAAGGTTTTCACCTTTAAGATAAAGACCACCAAATGAAACCCGATGTAGGCCAAGGCGATACCGTGAGGAATAATGACAGATAAGAACGTGAGAATGCCATTATTTTGAACAGAGAAGTTTGATAATAAATTAATCAATCCCCAAATTAAAAATCCAAACAGTAATCCAAAGAAGCCCAATCCTGCATAGGTGGTTAATTTTTGTTTCATGGTCTTATCTTAAGTAATTTTAGTTCATTAATCAAGATGAAATCATCACGATTGGTCTAATCTTTTCTCTAGTTGTTTTAAACCAAGAATAATGAGGTAACTAAACAGGAGATAAAAGATTGCGGCAATAAAGAAGGGAGAAATGGTGAAATCACGAGAGACCACTTCACGAACTTTTCTTAATAAATCAGGAATGGCAATCACCGTGACAAGTGCCGTGTCTTTGATTAAGGTAATCCATTCATTGGCAAAGACAGGTAATTGCGACCTTAACGCTTGTGGCATGAGAATCTTTCGAAACGTGTAGGGAACTGAAGCCCCCATGATAAAAGCACTCTCTTCTTGGTCGATGGGCAATGCCTCTAACCCGGCGCGAATGATTTCCACAAAGTAAGCGGTGTAGTTAATCGCAAACCCAATCACTGCCACCCAGTATCGATCCACAGCAATCCCTAAGGCTGGCAAACCAAACAAAAAGAAGAACAGTTGGAGCATCAACGGGGTGCCACGAAATAACCATGTGTACACGTTCATCACTGGACGGGCTATCTTCATAAAACGATAAACCCCTGCAAGCACGAAGCTTAAAGGGGTTGCGATGATTAAGGTGATGGCAAACAGTTGAAGACTGTACCACGCGCCATCCAAGAGATAGCGTGTGGTTTCTAACCAATAATTAAGATCCACGTGTTAAGAAGACATCTTCAGAGAACCAAGTTTGAGAAATGGTTAAAGCGTCTCCTGCTTCGATCAAATCAAACAAGGTGTCGTTGACGGTATCACGAATGGTGGTGTTACCTAAACGGAAACCAATCCCGAAGGTTTCATCGCCAAAGTCTTCGCTCATGACACGATATTTGCCTGGGTTTTGCGCGATCACATAGCGGCCATAAATTTCATCCACAACCACGGCATCAACGCCTCCAGTGTCCAATTCTAATAAAGCTGAATTGATAGTGTCTGTGGTGACTAATTCTGCTAAATCTTCAAAGATTGGATTTGCTTTCACCACATCTTCAGAAGCACTGCCAGATTGAGCCGCAACTTTTTTATCACCTAGATCTGCAATGGTGTCGATGGTGGCACTAGCCTTGGTCATCACAATTTGCCGATTGGCAATGTAGGCATCCGAGAAGAGCATTTCTAACCGTCTTGGCTCGGTGATGGTTAACCCATTCCAAATCATGTCGATGTTCCCTGCATCAAGTTCTAACACTTTTGCTGCCCAATCAATGGGTTGGAAACGAACTTCAATATCTAGGTCACCAAAGACAAGCTTGGCAAGGTCGACATCAAAGCCAACAAGTTCATTCGCTTGATTGCGAAATCCCATTGGGGCAAAGGTGTCATCTAAACCTACGATGACATAACCACGATCAACAATCTCATCCCAGGTAGAAGGAATGGTGGTGGTTCCGCAACTTGCTAACGACACAGTTCCTAACATACCGACAACTGTAATTTGTACCTTATTCATATAAGTGTACCTCCGATGTACACTAATATACTTTAATGCTTTAGCAAAGTAAAGCATTAAACACCTAAAGTAATTATTTCATTTTCTTTAATGCGAGTTGATATCCATCTGCTCCATACAATAAAGCTCGATTAACTCGAGAGATGGTAGCGCTCGAAGCTTTGGTGAGTTTGACAATTTCAACGTATGATTTTTTTTCTTTCAAAAGCCTTGCCACTTCAAAACGGGTCGCTAAATCTTGTAATTCATTGACCGTACACACATCTTCAAAGAACCGATAACAAGATTCTAGATCATTGAGTTTTAACACCGTTTGAAATAATTGATCAATTAACGCTGATTTGAGTTTGGATTGGTACATGGGTTTACTCCTGATTCCATTTTATACTCTTTTTTACGTTCACACGTTAGTGATTTACTTGATGAAAGTGGAATCGTATCTTTTCGTAGCAATTTACGCGAATTTAGCATATGCTTATCTCGTTTGGAAAATACACAATGAAAGTAAGAAACATTGCCATTATTGCTCACGTTGACCACGGAAAGACCACGATGGTCGATCAACTTTTCCGTTCTGCCCATATGTTCAGAGACAATCAAGCCACCAGTGAACGAATGATGGATAACAACGCGATTGAAAAAGAACGCGGAATTACGATTCTTGCCAAGGCGACTGGTTTACAATATTTAGATTATAAAATTAACATCCTCGACACCCCAGGACACGCTGATTTTGGTGGTGAAGTCGAACGGATCATGAACATGGTCGATGGTTGCTTATTGCTGATTGATGCCCTTGAAGGCCCGATGCCGCAAACCCGCTTTGTCCTTAAAAAAGCCTTAGAAGCAAAAGTGAAACCGATTGTGGTCATCAACAAAGTTGATCGTCCTAATGCAAATTTAACGAAAGTGGTCAATGAAGTCCTTGCCTTGTTTATTGAATTAAACGCCCCAGAAGCGTTCTTAGATTTTAAAGTCGTTTATGCTTCGGGTTTATTAGGAACCTGCAGCATGGATGTCGATCTTAGCACCCAGAAAAAAGGTTTTGCTCCCGTGTTTGATTTGATCATTGCAGAAATTCCATCTCCTCGTGTGACCGTCGACGGACCCTTACAATTTCAACCTAGTTTAATCGATTACAATGATTTCGTGGGTCGGATTGGGATTGGGATTGTCAAATCTGGTACTTTAAAACTTCAAGAAGGTTATACCCTTGCTCGATTGGACGGAACGTTTAAACCTGTCCGCGTCCTAAAAATGTTTACCTTTGTTGGCTTAGAACGACAAGAACGAGATGTAGCCGTCGCTGGGGATATCGTTGGGATTGCCGGGATTGCCGACATCACTGTCGGAGAAACCTTATGTTCCTCCAACGACGTTCGACCTTTACCACCCATCGCCATCAGTGAACCAACCTTACAAATGACATTTGCCCCTAACTCGTCTCCTTTTGTAGGACAATCAGGTAAGTTTGTCACGTACCGTCAACTCCAACAACGCTTACTCAAAGAATCACAACGCGACGTCGCCTTACGCGTAGAAATGATGACCAATGAAGATTCCATGCTTGTCTCTGGTCGTGGGGAATTACATTTAGGAATCCTCATTGAAAACATGCGTCGTGAAGGATTTGAACTTGAAGTCAGCAAACCAAGAGTTATTTTAAAAGAAATCAATGGCACCCTTTGCGAACCTTTCGAAGAATTGGTCATGGATATTCCTCATGAATATTTAGGTGGGATTATGGATTATGTCTCGCCTCGCCAAGCGCAATTGCTCCACATGGAACAAGGCGATGTCACCACCCGTTTGACCTATGATATTCCTACCGCTGGTTTGATTGGGATGAACACCGACTTTATGACCTTGACCAAAGGATTTGGGATTCTCTCCCATGTCTATAAAGACCATCGGCCACGGACGAATTATTCAACCAAGGGTCACCATCAAGGCGTCTTGATTGCTTCTGAAAATGGCGTTGCTAAAACCTATTCGATTGAAAACTTAGAAGAACGCGGCGTGATGTTTATTTCTCCAGGAACCGAAGTCTATGAAGGCATGATTGTTGGCGAAAATAAATATTTACGCGATTTGGTGATTAACGTCGTCAAGGCTAAAGCCTTAACCAACATGCGGATGGCAAACAAGGAATTAAAAGTCGTTTTAAAAGCCCCTCGTCAGATGTCGTTAGAAACTTGCCTTGCCTACATGAACGAAGATGAACTCGTGGAAATCACCCCAGGAACGTTCCGGTTAAGAAAAAAATACTTAAAAGAAAATGAACGTAAGCGGGCGAATTATCAAGAAACGGAAACCGATCAAGCTGGTGAATAGGTCGACCAAACGCCTGATGATTTCAATACAGGCATCATATCAGCACGTTCTAAACAATCTCGACAAAATTCTTCACTCGACCATGACGTCACCGTGAATAAATTATCATCGCCGGGATAAGCATAATCAATGGTCATATTCCAAATAATAGTTTCGTCATAGTCTGCTAATCTTTGAAACAACATATGGGTTGGTTGATAATTAATAAATGCATAATGATAAATCCCATTCCCTAGGTTCGTTAATGACGGTAATTGATTCCAGTCTGAACTTTGGTCATTACCCCAATAATGAAGTTTAAACGTTGCACCGCCTTCACTCCAATCCGCACTGGGATCATTGACTTTGAGGTATACGTCAAATTGGACAGGGAGCACGCTACTGCTTGGTAACGAACTTGAGATTGGTTCTGAACTGGTGATCGAACTACTTGGGGCCGAAGACGATGCACTTGAGCTTACGACGGAACTTGTTTCACTTGAAGGAGGTGCACTCGAACTCACCATCGAACTGCTTGGTAACGAACTTGAGATTGGTTCTGAACTGGTGATCGAACTACTTGAGGCCGAAGACGATGCACTTGAGCTAACTACAGAACTTTCACTCGAAGAAGTGATGACTTCTGAAGAGGTGACTGGGTTGAAGGAACCGCCAACGCTACTCGAGGATGAAGGCGTATAAGTTGACCAAGTGCCAGTTGATTTTCCTTCACCATTATTCCAGGATGTTAAGGTAAATAAATGTTGGGATGTAACGTAGGTTAAATCCACCGTCTGATTCCAAACAATAGTGACATCATTGGGATTGGGATTGGGATTGACTCTGGCAAACAATAAATTCGTGGGTGCAAAGGAGTCAAATCGATAACGATACAAACCATTGCCTTCATTAGTCATGATGGTGCCAGGCCAAGATAAACTAACCGGCGCATTCCAAAAGAAAAGCCGAATTTGGGCATTATCCTCAGTCCAATTCACATTGGCAGTATTCGCTTGTAAATAAAGGTTAAAAGGCACAAAGGCTTCACTAGAGGAACTACTCACCACCGAAGAGGCAACCACACTTGAGCTGGTTACGGCCGATGAAGATGCCGTTGAGGATGAAGGTGGTAAAGAAGGGGATGACGTCATCGATGACGATGATGAAGACGAGGAAGATGACGAAGAGGTGGTTGGGATGGTGGTGGCTAAGGTGCCATCGCCTTGCCAGTAGGCGTAATAGACTGCCCCACTGGTTCTTGGCATTTTATTGACTCTAACCAAGGCAGAAGATTGGGCATAAACCCAACTAACAAACGTCGTATTAGGTTTGGTTGGTCGTGGTAAGGTTGAATCCACTGCCGCTGAATAAGTCACCACATTTGAGTGATAGATCACTTCATCATCGACCCCTTGATACCCTTGAAGCGTGGCATGGTCTCCTAACACTAATTTCACGGAGACTTGGTTATTGGCGAATGGGGTGATGGGTTTGATGGAAGGATAAAATAAGGCACTGATCGCCATCAATGAAGTTAATGCGAGAAATTTAAAGGTTGCTTTCATGATGTGGACCTCGTGATTAAGACAGAGAAACTTGGTTGAGATTGTAAGGTGGCGTTATCACTGCTAAAGACCATCGTGCCGGTTGCATTGACGGAGGCAGACGATGTTCCAAAATTAATATAGATATTCAAGGTGTCGTTATTCAAGGTTCGTTTGAAGGCCATAACTTGCGTGTTGCCAGTGTTGATCGCTTGGAATGACCCTCGAATCAAGGCGGGTTCTTGATGTTTTAAGGCAACTAACGTTTGCATCAATTGGAACATCGATCCTTCTTGAAGCATTTGTTGATTGGCACCGGCAACAAGCGAGTCAATGGTATTGATCGCGTCCCATGAGACTTGATAACCTTCAAAAGTATAATTCGTGTGAGCGGTATCCCCATCGAGGTTATCCCACTTCATGGGTTGACGGTAATAGCGATCCTTATGGAAGTCGGTACCACTTGGATTCAATTGCCAATTGCCGGTCATCCCTAATTCATCCCCGTAATAAATCCACGAGGTGCCAGGCATCAGTAAGGTGGCCGCGTTAAATGCTTTTGCACGTCGAAGGGCATCGGCATACTCGCCGGTATTAATCGTTTGTTTTGAAATGACGTCATTGCCAGAACGTGTTCCCTTGACCCAATTGAGGACACGAGCCACGTCATGGTTTGAGGTAAAAGCCCCATTAATGAATTGGGAACGAACCGGTTTAAAATGAGTATTAAATTTCGTGGCAAAGACGTTGGCTTGCGCTTGAGGGTTGGCACTTTCGGCAATCCCGTGCATCATGTTCATCAAGTGATAATAGTTTTGGAAATCAAGTTGGGAGTCCATGCCTTGGTAGTAAGGGGCGATCCGCGCATCCCAGCCATCAAAGTTTTCCCCTAAGACTAACGCATCAGGATAAACCGATTTAAGGCGATAATTAAATTCTTTAAAGAAATTGATATTCTTGGTAAGATTAGCCGCGTATTCTGTTCCTACTTCGGTAATAACATCATTGGTGGCTTTGGTGACTTCATCGTTCATATAAATGTGCTTGACCGCGTCAATTCTAAACCCAGCGACACCAAAAGCTGCCCAATATTTTGCCACATCGACCATCGCATCTCGTGTCCCTTGGTAATCGTAATTTAACTCGGGCATCCCAGAGGCAAACTTTCCATAATAGTAATAATTGGTTTCGCCAAAACGGTGCCAAGGAGCGACTAATGGCGTCAATGAATATCGCCAGTGATAAAAACTACGATGGTCAATGGGGTCACCGGCGCTGTTGGTTCCTTTTCTTAAATTGATTGAATTTTGGAACCATGCGTTTTGTGTTGAGGTATGGTTGACCACTAAATCCATGATAATTCGCATATCTTTTTCTTTGGCCTTATAAATAAGTTCAGCATAATCCAGGGTTGTTCCTAACGAAGGATTGATGCGATAAAAGTCACTCACGTCGTACCCATGATAAGTCTCTGAAGCGTGGACTGGGGTTAACCATAATGCCTTCACTCCAAGGGCTTCTAAGTAATCAAGTTTATTGATGATGCCACGAATATCACCTTCACCATCATCGTCAGAATCAGCAAACGACTTCACAAAGATTTGATAACCCACTCCGACATTGTTGTAAAAGTCTTGTGAGGTAATCGCTTGCGCAAAGGCGGTGGAATTTGAAGAAGCTACATTATTAACTGATACAAAAGCCCCGGTATCATTCGCGTATGGATCTTCAGCAACCCCCCCTAAGTAATTAAATTCATAATCAGCAACTTGTCCACTTAAAGCAAAGACATGCAAGGTGTTGTTTTCACGGATCTGGGTATTGAAATCATTAATGTACATGTCGGTGCCGCCATCACTTGTCCACATCCCAACCACATTAGTCATACTTGTTTTATTGACAATTAAAAAACCAATTCGTGTGATATCTTCCCAGGTTTGGTTACTTGCAATGACTTTGCCAAGATTGGCGGTCGTCGATTTAGAAAAATCTATTTCCGCAATCGCTCCGGATTCATCATAATAAGTCCAATCGATCAAAATACCAGGGAAATCCAAAGGTGCTTTTTGCCAAATCCAAACTCCCCAATTGGCATAATCTGCAGGTGCTGCTTGTTGATTTTCTTTGCTACGGTTGTAATGAATATAAAGATGCTCAGGTTTCGCCCAGGTCATCGTTGTTTCGTAATTCGGGTCGGCACTAAATGGTGGCAAAGAGGAGTTCGCAACACTAGAAGATGAAGAAGTACCCACATCAGAGGAAGGAATTGAATTATTCCCCCCGCAAGAAACAAGGACAATCAAAAAAGATATAGATAATGTAAAGAATGATTTTTTCATATTTCTATTATACAAAATTTTTCTAAAATTCGATGCAAGTTTTACTCCTTAGAAGTAGGAAATACTTTATGATTAGGATATATGAAAAATAGATTACAACTTGGCATTACCACGTTTGCAGAAAC